>JBFLWP010000021.1 GCA_040757595.1 Nitrospirota bacterium
CACACCCCGACGGAGTCCGGAGTCAAACGGCCTGGCCGAGGCGTTCTTCGGCAGCTTCAAGCGGGATTACGTGTACCAGGCCTGCTTGGAGACATTCGAGACGGTGGGACAGCAGATCCCCGTGTGGATCGACCATTACAACCAGCAGGCGCCGCACAGTGCGCTCGGAATGCAGTCACCGGCCGCGTTCTATGCGGACTGGAGAGTCAAAAACACGAAACGACCTGTCCAAAATGAGGTGGGGCAGTACAGGGGGCGGGTCTTGCAATCACACTGCCTGGGCAACCGGTACCCGTTGAGTGCGCTTCGGTTTCACTTTTCCTGTTGCAATGGCTTGGACGCGCTTCAGCACGTCCGAAGAATAGTAACGGTTCCCACACTGATCGCACACGCCAATGGTGACCCGTTCGAGAATCACAAAACCGGACTTGTGCTTGAACGCTTCACGGTTGACCCGCTTGCTCCTGACAGTTCCATCGCAGTATTCGCACCGGTACCCAAACTTAGTCTTCATCACTGCACCTCTGTCACCTTGTAGACTGTGATGACGAGATACCGACCTGTCTCGGTAAAGCGTCCTACAGTGCCCACGTTCGTCGTGCCATCGGTCCCAGCTCCCTGAACTGTGTGTTTCGTTCCGCGCGGATCGCCTTTTTCCGATTTCACAATCCTACCACCAAGTATTGAAGCCTCGACATCCGTGATATCTAAGCCGTCCTCCGCCATCTCCTCTGACGCATGAACGGTCATGTCATAAGTCCCGTCACGGATTGCTCCTTTGATCCGGCCGAGAGTTCGCCGTGGCAACTGGTTCTTTCCCTCCTTGATGAGGCCTTCCGTTCGTTGAAGCCGGTTACGAAAACATAACAAGTATAACGGAATTGCAGCGAGTACGAAACGACTATTCGACCGGACTCACCGGCAAGGACAAGACCGGCGCGAGTCACGACCCAGGCTTGAAGCCGTCGGTCACGCAGTAGGTGGGGGAGAGCTCGCCGCCGTGCCCTTCGGACTTGTGGGTCCAGCGGCGCAGGATGCCCTGCTTGTCGAAGGTCAGCACGTACTCGTCGCACCAGGTCCCCGGCGCCCCCCATTTATTCTGAGAGCTCGGGTCCTCGTAATAAATTTGGTAGACCCAGATCGGCTCCCCGTCCTTGGTGGCCGCAACCAGCTTGGGGGCTCCCAGCCGCTGGCGGACCTCCTCCCGGGTGGCCCGGTCCTGCGCCGATTCCAGATAGAGCGTCTCCCTGGGGATAAACACCCAACACCCGGTTGCCAGCAGAATCAGACCGACCAACACCGTCCGCATGATTCGCTTCATCCTGACCTCCAGCGATGGAGCAATGTCACTTGCTTGCCGCAGATTACGAGGCGGGCTTAAAGCCGTTGGTCACGCAGGACTCCGGTTGGGTCTCCCCTCCGTGCTTCTGGGACTTGTGGGTCCAGCGGCGCAGGATGCCCTGCCGGTCGAAGGTCAGCACGTATTCGTCGCACCAGGACCCGAAGGCGGACCAACTGCTTTGGCTGCCCGGCTCCAACTGCCGCACCTCATAGACCCAGACGGCCTCCCCCGTCTCGGTCGCCGCCACGAGATGCGGCTGACCGAGTTGCCGTTCGACATCCTCCTGCGTCGCCCGATCCTGCGCGTCTCGCAAGTAGCGGGACTCCTTCGGCACGAACAGGGCGCAGCCGGCGGCCGAGCTAAGCAGAACCAACGAAAACACCAGGAGCGCCGGTTTCACGTGATGCCTCTGAGCCTCGGCAAGCTGCCCCCATTGTACGCCAGATTTTCTTCGAGAAAAACCGGGCCGCCTTGGTTATACTGGCCGGCACCGTTTCCGCCTACGGCATCCTTTAGCCGAAACAGAACGAGGAGCACCCCATGCTCATGTTCGCACGATTCACCGTTCCGGCCAGCCTGTTCATCGCCATCCTGTTCCTCATTATTGTTATTTGGGGGCCGGCGCCGGCCCAGCCCCTGACTTCCGGTGAGCAGTTGGCCGAATCGGTCAAGCAGGCCCAGCGGGCCACGGTCGGCATTCTGGATGTCACCCAGGAAGGCCGCCAGTCCGGCTATCAGGCCGGCCTCCCGCTCCGCGGAACGGGCGTACACCTGCGCGAGGGATACATTCTGACGGCCCGCCATGCGGTGGAGCGGCAGGACGGGTCCAAGCTCGTCGTCCCCGAGACGATCATGGTCCTGACCCAGAGCCTGGACGAGTTGGCAGCCCGGCTCGTCGGCGGAAACGCCTACCTGGACCTCGTCCTGTACAAGTTGGAGAGTCCCAATTCACTGCTCGACCTGACCCTGATCCCGTTCGCGGACCGGGAAGCCAGGCCCGGCCAGGAGGTGTTCACGGTCGGCTATCCCCTGGGCTGGGGCCCCACGGTCTCCTTCGGCCGGATCGGCAACCCCAACACGTTTCTGCAGACGGTGGACACCCGTCTGTTGCAATCGGACGTGCCCGTCTGCAGCGGGAATTCCGGCGGCGGGTTGTTCAACGCAAACGGTGAGCTGGTCGGGATCATGCACGCCATCATCAAGACCGACGAGGCTCAGGGCGGGCACGGCTGCAGCCGGCTGGCCTTTGCAGTCCCCGGCCTCCTCGCCAAGAAGATCGTGGAGACGCTCCTGGAAGGCAAGCAGCCGGCCTTCTCCCGGCTCGGCATCCAGATGAGGGCCGTCAAGGTGGGAACCCGCTGGCGGGTCGCCGTCGGGCAGGCCTTCGAGCCTGCGTCCATGGGCGGGGTGCAGAAGGGGGACCTGCTGCTCGCCATTGACGAGACGGAGATCACCGACGCCGCGCAATTGAAGAACCACCTGATGGAGCGCACGGTGCCGGGGCAGAAAGTGGACCTGCGCGTGCTCCGCGGAGACAAGGAACTGCACCTGACGGTCACGTTGGGCGGCGGCTAACGGCCCAGGCTGGCCGTCTTCAGAGTCTCATCCGCTCCGCCGGGCACGCAATACGCGGGCATCAACTCGCCGCCGTGCAAATGGGTCCGGTAGGTCCACCCGCGCAGGACGGCCTGCTTGTCGAAGGTCAGCACGTATTCGTCGCAGCGCATGCCGGCGGAGGTCCACCGGCTTCCCGGCTCCTCCTCCCTGATCTGATAGACCCACACCGCTTCACCCGCCCGGGTGGCGGCCACCAACGTGGGCTCCCCCAGCTCCTGCTTCACGTCGCTCTGGGTGGCCCGATCCTGCGCGCCGCGCAGGTACAGGCTCTGCTTGGGAACGAACAGCGCACAGCCGATCAGCGCCCCGATCAGGACTCCCGCCGATGCAAACCGGGCCGAGGCTTTCATGGGACACCTCCCGTGTGACGTCTCCCGTTCTCACGGCTTCCCGTCCGCCCCGCCCGGCACACAATAGTCCGGCTGGAACTCGCTGCCGTGAAAATGGGACTTTGCGTCCAACGCCGCAGGATCGCCTTGTCGTCGAACGTGAGCACGTACTCGTCGCACCACATCCCGGGCGACGCCAGGTAGTTGCCCGGCTGCTGATACCGCACCTGATAGACCCAGACCCGCTCCCCGTCCGGCCCCGTTCCGATCATGGCCGGACTCCCGAGCCGCTTCTCGACGTCCTCCTTGGTCGCCTCGTCCTGCGCCGATTCCAGATAGAGCGTCTCCTTGGGAACGAAGACGGTGCATCCCGCTCCCAGCAAGACCAGCCCGACGAGCGCCGTTCTGATGCCCGTCTTCACCCCTGCCGCTTCCATCTGGCGCAGCCGCTGACGGCCCTCAAGCCCCATCATCCGACGGGCAGCGCCGCTCGTGCAACCCCTTCACGCCTGCAGCTCCCTCTTTCCCGGCGTCTGGGTCTCGGCGGGCGCCGAGCCGGCCTGCTCGGCCAGGCGCTGCGCGTGCCACCCCGTTTGCTTGAGATGGATGCCGGGCATGCCCTGCTCGGCGGTAAAGCGGCTCCAATAGGACTCGTCGATCTGCTCCGGTTTCGTCCTGGCGACTCCCCCGAGCATCCGCGTCAGCTCCTCGTCGGTCACCCCCTGCATGAACGCGAAGCCCCGCAGGAACACGCTGTCCAGAAACGCGCGGAAGGGGCCGGCCACGAATCGGTATTCGCCGACGTCGTTCACGCGCTGCCCGTTCACTAGCAGCGACCGCTTGGTTTCCACGATGTTCAACCGCGCATTCTTCTTCAGCACCTGCTGCACGGTCTTGACGAAGTCCCGGCAAGGGTTGACGACTTGCTGGCTGCTCGGCGGGTACAGCTTGAGGTTCCGCACCGCCGTCTGGAAGCTCCGGACGACATCGGGCACATAGGCGAGGCTGACGGGGTCCAGCGGGGTGTCCGTGCTCGTCACGGCTTCGGTATGATAGGCGCTCGCCTCCTTCGCGTTGAACAGCGGCGCGCTCTCGGCGGCTACGACGCGCTGGTAGGCCGCCGCCTTGTCGCTGTTGGCCGATCGCGTGAAATGGTAGGCCAGCGGCGCGGCCGAGGGCAGGAACCCCTGTTGGAACAAGGCCTCCTGATATTCGCCGACCCGATCGTGCAAGGCGCGCCGGCGGGCCTCGCCGATGTCGTTGTAGGCGACGTCCAGCACCTGCTTGCCGACGAACCGGACAGTTTCGTCGTTCACCTGGTACTCGGCGCTGAGCAATCCCAAGGTCTCCGCCTGCTCCACCAGCTCCAAGACCTTCGCTTCCTCGGCCTCCGCGCCGCCCGTCAGCACGCTCAGGGACACGTGTTCGCCGAAGACGGACGTATGCTCGAGCAGCGCACGCTGGTCGTTGCCCAGCGTGCCGATCTGCTGCCGCACGATCTCGTCGAGCGATTTCGGCAGCTTGTCCTCGTCCAGCGATTCGATCACCCACCGTCGGTCCACGGGCTTGATCGTATGGTCCATGACCAGCTTGCGGAGCAGTTGCGCGAGGAAGAGCGGGCTCCCCTGCGTGACGCGCGCCAAGGTTCCGGCCGCATCCGGCGGCGCGGCAAGCTGAGGGAACAGCGTCCGAAGATACGCCACGATCCCGTCGGCCGTCAGCCGCGCCAGCGGCACCTTGGCGAGCTTGAGTTCGGCGCCGTGAGCCTCCACGAACGTCTCCAACGGCGCCTTCGTCCCCTCCGCCGGAGACTTCATCGGCACGGCTGCCGCGCCGCAGAGCAGCACCGGCACTTCCTCCTGCGTCAGCAGACGCCGGAGTAACGCCAGCGACGCCTCGTCCGCGTTGTGCAGGTCGTCAATGAGCAGGACCAGCGGCCGGTAGTCCAGCAACAAAAAGAGGAATCGAAGCGCGGCGCGGAAAATGCCTTCGCGGCGGGACGCCTCGTCCGGCGCCAACCGCAGCTCCGGCTGCCCCTGCAACGGCGGCAGCAGCGCCCCCAGATAGGCAATTTCCTCCTTCGTCAGGCTGCCGAACGCCGCTTGGCCCTTGTCGTCCCGCTGCCCCAACAGCGCGACCAGGATCGTCGTCGCGAGCGCGTACGGCCGATAGTTGTCTTGCAGGGGCCCGGCGGCCCGGACCAGATAGGTGTCCAAGCCTTGGAGCTGGCGGCGGACCGCCTGCAGAAAGGCGGTCTTTCCCATCCCCACGCCGCCCTCGACCAGAACGAACTGGCTCTGCCCCTGATCGAACCGCTGGATGACGCTCTGCACCGCCGCCAGCGCCGCCTCGCGGTCGCAGAGGGCGCCGCCGCCGAGCTGCTGCAGGACCGCCTTGGGAGACGGCGCGGCCTGTTGAGCGTCCGTCGCACGCGCGACGCGGTTGCGTCCGGACCGTTTCGCCTGGTAGAGGGCCGTGTCCGCCTGGTGGATCAACGTCCGGCCGGTCCGGGCATCGGTCGGCGCGGTCGCCGCCCCGATGCTCACGGTCAGCCGCAATTCGGCGCCCCCGTCGAGGCGCAACGGTTCGGCCTGCATCCGCGCCAGCAACCGCTCTCCGAGGGCCACCGCCTCATCGTTCCGTCCGTTCGGCAGCAGGATCATGAACTCGTCGCCGGCGTACCGGATCGGGGTCCACTGCTCCCCCGCCACGGCCTTGAGCTGTTGCGCCACGTGGACCAAAGCCCGATCGCCCGCGTCATGGCCGTGGGTGTCGTTGATCTTCTTGAAGAAATCCACGTCCAGCATCAGCAACGACACGGGGGTGGCGTCGAGTTCCTCCCACCTGATCCTATGCTCGAAGCAGGCGAGGAGAAAACGCCGGTTCGGAAGGCCCGTCAGCTCATCCTCATAGATGAGCCGCGCGGGATCCTTCCCCAGTTGTTGGATGGATGTGACGAGGTCGTCGTACCGCATAGAGGTCCCGTCGAGCGACGCGCTGGCCGCGAGCGTCGTGCGGGCTGGTCTTGGGAACCGCGCGTCCAGGATAGCCCGACTGGGCCGGGGACGAAAGGAAATTCAGGCACGCTGCCGGCCGGCGCCCGTCACTCGACCAGGTCCAGCTTGATCTGCAGCTCTTTCAACTGATCCGGACTGACCGTTGACGGCGCCTCGGTCAGGGGGCACTGGGCCTTCTGGGTCTTGGGGAAGGCGATCACGTCCCGGATGGAGTCGGCCCCGCCGAGCAGCATGATGAGCCGGTCCAGGCCGAAGGCGATGCCTCCGTGCGGCGGAGCCCCGTACTCCAGCGCCTCCAGCAGGAACCCGAACTTGGCCGCCGCCTCCTCCTTGCCGATCCCGAGCAGGTCGAAGACCTTGCTCTGCACGTCGCGACGGTGAACCCGGATGCTGCCCCCGCCCAGCTCGTTCCCGTTCAGCACCAGGTCATATGCCTGGGCGCGGACTTTGAGCGGGTCCGAGTCCAGCAGCGGCAGGTCCTCGTTCAAGGGCGCGGTGAAGGGGTGGTGGATCGCCACGTAGCGCTTGAGCTCCTCGTCCTGTTCCAGCAGCGGGAAATCCAGCACCCAGAGCGGCCGCCAGGCCGTCCGGTCGATCAGGTTCAGCTCCTCGGCCAGGAACAGCCGCAGGCGCCCCAGCACGTCGTGCACGATCTTGGGCCTGTCCGCGACGAAGAGGAGCAGGTCCCCGGCCTCGGCCTCCGGCACCGCCGCCAGGAGAGCCTTTGCGTCCAGGAACTTGGCGATGACGGACTCGAGCTGACCCTCGCCCGCGATCTTGACCCAGGCCAGCCCCTTGGCGCCGAACCCCTTGGCGGTCTCCCCCAGCGCATCGATCCGGCTCCGGGGGGTGGCCGCGCCGCCCTTCACGACCAGGGCCTTGACGATGCCGCCCTTCGCGACCGTGTCCCGGAAGACCTTGAACTCGGTCTTGGCGGCGAACCCCTGCACGTCGTGGAGCGGCATCCCGAACCGGAGGTCGGGCTTGTCGGACCCGTACCGGCCCACGGCCTCCTCATAGGCCATCCGCTCGAATGGAGCCGGCAGCTCGATGCCCGCCGTCTCGCGGAAGACCAGGCTGACCATCTGCTCCATCAGCCCCACGACCTGCTCCCGGTCCACGAACGACATTTCGAGGTCAATTTGCGTGAACTCCGGCTGGCGGTCGTTGCGGAGATCCTCGTCGCGGAAGCAGCGGGCGATCTGATAGTAGCGGTCCACGCCGCTGACCATGAGAATCTGCTTGAAGAGCTGCGGCGACTGGGGCAGCGCGTAGAAGGCGCCGGGGTTCACGCGGCTCGGCACGAGATAGTCCCGCGCCCCCTCCGGCGTGCTCTTGGTCAGCACGGGCGTCTCGATCTCCAGGAACCCGTTCCGGTTCAGGAACGAGCGGACGGTCTGGGCCACGTCGTGCCGGAGCTTGAGCAGCCGCTGCATCCGCGGGCGGCGCAGGTCCAGGAAGCGGTACTTGAGCCGCAGCGCCTCCGTGACGTCGGCCTCGTCCTCGATCAGGAAGGGCGGCGTCTTGGCCTCGTTCAGAATCTCCACTTCCTTGACCAGCACCTCGATCTCGCCGGTCGCCAGGTTGGGGTTGGCGGAGCCCTCCGGGCGCAGCGTCACGGTGCCGGTCACGGCAGCGACGAACTCGCTGCGGAGGGAATGGGCCGCCTGGTGCGCCGCCGCGCTGATTTCTGGGTTGAACACGATCTGGGTGAGCCCGTACCGGTCCCGCAGGTCAATGAAGATCACGTTGCCGTGGTCGCGCCGGCGCTGGACCCAGCCGGTCAGGGTGACCGTGCTCCCGACGTGGGCCTTGCCGAGCCCGCCGCAATGGTGGGTGCGGAGCCTCACGCGGACGCCTCCCGGCGCGGGCGAGGGGTGCGGGGGACGGGACTAGAGGCAAGATCTCCGCCTCGTGCCTCGCACCACGCGCCTCGTGCCACTCGCGCTCGCACGAGCGCCCGCAAGGCGTTCGCCTCCCTGTCCGTCAGGTAGCGAAACTCCCCGACCGGCAGGTCGCCCAGGGCCAGGGGGCCGAACTTGACCCGCGTGAGCTTGAGCACCGGGTGGCCGACGGATTCCAGCATCCGCTTCACCTGGTGTTTGCGCCCCTCGTGGATCGTGACCTCGAGCCAGGAATTCTGCTCCGCCTTCCGCACCTTCTTCACGACGGCCGGCCCGGTCCGCCCGTCCTCCAGGTCCACCCCCCGCTCCAACTGCGCGATCTTCTCGTCGGCCAGCACGCCCTTCACCTTGATCAGGTAGGTCTTGGGCACGTGGTAACGGGGATGGAGCAGCGCCTGGGCCAGCTCGCCGTTGTTGGTCAGGAGCATCAGCCCCTCGCTGTCGTAGTCCAGGCGGCCGACGGGGAAGACCCTCAGCTTCACCCCGTGGAGCAGGTCGGCGACCGTCGGCCGGCCGGCCGGATCGCCGAGGGAGGAGACGACCCCCTTGGGCTTGTTGAGCATCAGAAAGGCCTCCGGCGGAACCGGCTTGAGGTGCCGCCCGTCCACCTTGATGTGGTCGTGCGCCGGATCGATCTTGGTGCCCAGCTCGCGGACCGTCCGGCCGTTCACCGTCACCCGCCCCTGCAGGATCATCTCTTCCGCCTTGCGGCGCGAGGCGAGCCCCGAGTCCGCGATGGCCTTCTGCAGTCGCACGAGATGATCGTGATGGGTGATGGGTGATGGGTGATGCGTCCCAAATTCTGAGGTCTCTCGGTTCGTTCTGCTACCCATCACTCATCACCCTTCACTCGTCACGCTATTCCCATTCAATGGTCGACGGCGGCTTGGAGCTCAGGTCGTAGACGACCCGGTTCACGCCCCGCACCTCGTTGATGATCCGGTTGGAGATCGCGCCGAGCAGCTCGACGGGAAGCCTGGCCCAATCGGCCGTCATCCCGTCCAGGCTCGTCACGGCCCGGACCGCGATCACGTTGTCGTAGGTCCGCTGGTCCCCCATGACGCCGACCGTGCGCACGGGCAGCAGGACCGCGAAGGCCTGCCACAGCTCCCGGTAGAGGCCGGCGCGGCGGATCTCCTGGTCCACGATCGCCTCGGCCTGGCGCAGGATTCTCAGCCGCTCCTGCGTCACCGGGCCGAGCACGCGGATGGCCAGCCCCGGGCCGGGAAACGGCTGCCGCCAGATCAGGTTGTCGGGCAGGCCCAACTCCTTCCCGAGCACCCGCACCTCGTCCTTGAACAGCTCGCGGAGCGGCTCGATCAGGCGCAGCTTCATCCGCGTCGGGAGCCCCCCGACGTTGTGGTGGGTCTTGATCGTGGCCGACGGGCCCTTGAAGCTCACGCTCTCGATCACGTCCGGATAGAGGGTCCCCTGGACCAGATAGTCCACCGTCCCCAGCCGCTTGGCTTCGGCCTCGAAGTTCCTGATGAAGAGGCGGCCGATGGTCTTGCGCTTCCGCTCCGGGTCGGTCACGGACTTCAAGGCCGTGAGGAACTGCCCCGCGCAGTCCAGAAACCGGAGGTTCAGCTTCATGGTCGTCGCGAAGGTTTTCCTGACCTGCTCCGCCTCGCCCTGCCGGAGGAGTCCGTTGTCCACGAAGACGCAGGTCAATTGCTTGCCGAGGGCCCGGTGGGCCAGGACGGCCGCGACAGAGGAGTCCACCCCGCCGCTCAGCGCGCAGATGGCCTTCCGATCCTTGACCTCATCGCGGATCTGGCCGACCGCCGTCTCCACGTAGGAGCTCATCGTCCAGGTGGGCTTGCAGCCGCAGATGTCGTACACGAAGTTCCGGAGGATCTTGACGCCGTTCTTGGTGTGCGCCACCTCGGGATGGAACTGGAGGCAGTAGATCCGATGGTGGCCCCCGACCGACTTCATGGCCGCCACCGGCGAGTTGGCCGTGTGGGCGATGGACCGGAACCCCTTGGGCATCCGCTCGATCCGGTCGCCGTGGGACATCCAGACCGGAGTGGACGGTCCGCCCGCCACGCCCTTGAAGAGATCCGACGCGTCGTCGATCAGCAGCTCGGCGCGCCCGTACTCCCGGTGCGGCGCCCTGGCCACCTCCCCGTCCAGCAGGTGCGTCACGAGTTGCATGCCGTAGCAGATGCCCAGGATCGGCAGGCCCGCGTCGAACAGCTGCTTGGGCACCAGCGGCGCCTTCCGGTCGTACACGCTGGCGGGCCCGCCCGAGAGCACGATGCCCTTGGGCCGGTAGGCCAGGACCGTGGCGAGCGGCGTCGTGCAGGGGAGGATCTGGGAGTAGACCTGCGCTTCGCGGATGCGGCGGGCGATGAGCTGGGTGTACTGGGAGCCGAAGTCGAGGATCAGGATTCTATCGTGCCAGAGTTCCATCGAAGCGTGAATCGTTAAACGTGAAACGTTAAACGAGGAAATCGTTGGAAAGGTTGCAGTTCTTACGTCTCACGATTCACGTTTCACGTCTAACGTCTTATTCGCCCCAGTCCGTGCGGTAGTTCGGCGCCTCTTTGGTGATGATGACGTCGTGGACGTGTCCTTCGCGCAGACCGGCCAACGTCTGCCGGATGAACCGGGCCTTTTCCTGCAGCTCCGGGATCGTGCGGCAGCCGCAGTAGCCCATGCCGGATTTGACCCCGCCCACGAGCTGGTAGACGACGCCGGACAGGGTGCCCTTGTAAGGCACGCGGCCCTCGATCCCTTCTGGCACCAACTTGGCGGCGGGACGGCCGGCCTGGAAGTACCGATCCTTCCCTCCCCGCTCCATCGCCCCGATCGAGCCCATCCCCCGGTAGACCTTGTAGGTCCGCCCCTGGAAGAGCACGGTTTCGCCGGGCGACTCCTCGGTGCCGGCCAGGATGCCGCCGATCATGACCGCCGACGCCCCGGCCGCCAGCGCCTTGGTGACGTCGCCGGAATACTTGACGCCGCCGTCCGCGATGATCGGCACGCCGGAGCCTTTCAGCGCCGCCGCGCAATCCGCGACCGCCGTCAACTGCGGCATGCCAGCGCCGGACACGATCCGCGTGGTGCAGATGGAGCCGGGCCCGACCCCGACCTTGACCGCGTCCGCCCCGGCCTTGAGCAGATCCTTGGCCGCCTCCGCGGTCGCGATGTTCCCGGCCACGACGTCCAGCGAGGGGTACTTCTGCTTCAGGACCTTGACCGTCTCCAGCACGCTCTCCGAATGGCCGTGCGCCGTGTCCACGACGACCAGGTCCACGCCGGCTCTCACGAGCAGCGCCGCCCGCTGGTCGGCGTCCGCGCCGACTCCGACCGCGGCCCCGACCCGCAGACGCCCGTGCGCGTCCTTGCAGGCGTGGGGATACTTGATGCGCTTCTCGATGTCTTTGATCGTGATCAACCCCTTCAACTCGCCCTTCCTGTTCACCACGGGGAGCTTCTCGATCCGGTACTCGTGGAGGATCTCGCGCGCCTTCTCCAGGCTCGTGCCCTCCGGCGCCGTGACCAGCTTCTCCTTCGTCATGACCTGCGAGACCTTGAGGTCCATTCGGGACTCGAACCGCAGGTCGCGGTTCGTGAGGATGCCGACGAGCTTTCCGTTCCTGGTGACCGGAATGCCGGAGATGCGGTACCGGGACATGATCTCGTGGGCGTCGCGGATCGTCTGGTCCGGCGCGATCGTGATCGGATCGATGATCATCCCGCTCTCGGACTTCTTCACCTTGTCCACTTCCGTCGACTGGTCTTCCGGCGAGAGCACCCGATGGATGATGCCGATCCCGCCCTCGCGCGCCAGCGCGATCGCCAGCCTGGCCTCGGTCACCGTGTCCATCGCGGCGCTGACGATCGGGATGTTGATCGTGATGGTGCGGGATACGAACGTTTTCGTGTCCACCGCGCTGGGAACGATCTTCGACTTGCCCGGGACGAGGACGACGTCGTCGTAGGTCAGGCCGACTCGCACGTCTTTCTCTAACATGGGACTCCCGTTGCGGTTCGGAATTCAGACATGGCCCGCACAGACCGTGGCAGGATGGCGCACGCTACCACACTCGACCAGGAGGATCAAGAAACCGTCGGACGTGGCCGCCGGGTGGAACGGACCCGCGCCGGGCGCTTCCTACTGGGTCCGGCCCTCGGAGGTCTTGTCGGTGAGGGCCGCGGCGGCTTCCGTCTCTTCCTGCAGACGCTCGCTGCCCTCCTCGGCCGGCATGAACTGCTGGACGCGGGTGTTCCCGCTGTCCACGACGAACACGCCGCCCCGCGCATCCACCGCAATCCCGTAGGGGAAGTTGAACTGCCCGTCCGCGTTGCCGAACCCGCCCCACTGGGTGATGAAGTTCCCCTCGCGGTCGAACTTCTGGACGCGCTGGTTGCCGGTGTCCGTCACGTAGACGTCCCCGTGGCCGTCCACCGCGATGCCCCAGGGGGAGCGGAAATAGCCCGCCTCCTGGGCCTGCGGGCTGCTCGCGTGGCCGGGCCCCAGGCTCGCGCCGATCTTCCCGATCAACTGGGGCAGCACGTTGGTGCTGGTGTCGAACTTCTGGATCCGGTGGTTGCCCATGTCCACGACGTAGACCGCGCCGTCGGCCTGATCCACCGCGATGCCGCGCGCGAAGTAGAACTGGCCGTCGTTGGTCCCGAAGCTGCCCCACTGCATGACGAACTCGCCGGTCATGTCGAACTTCTGCACCCGGAAGTTCGCGCTGTCCACCACGTAGATGAAGCCGCGCACCCGATCCACCGCGATGCCCCAGGGGGAGCTGAACTGCCCCTCGCCGTTGCCCCGGGATCCGAACTTCATCATGTAGTGACCGAGCTTCCCGTCGAACTTCTGGACCCGGTGGTTGTTCGTGTCCACGGCCCAGACGTCTCCGCGCGCGTCGGTGGCGATGCCGGTCGGATTGTGGAAATTCCCGTTGGCCGAGCCGAAGTTGCCCCAAAGGATGATGAAGTTCCCGTTGCCGTCGAATTTCTGGATACGGTTGTTGCCGTTGTCCACGACGAAGAGGCTGCCCTGCTGGTCGATGGCGAGCCCGTACAGCGGCGCCATGAACTCGCCTCCGTGCAACAGCGACGCGCCGCGGCCCGGCCGCCCCCACTTGGAGACGCAGAGGTAGCCGGAGGTGTTGACCAGGATGGACGTGCTGGCGGGGACCGAGACGTTGTTCCCCGCGTCCTTGAACCAGACGTAGGCGGTCTTGGTCCCGTCCCCCGGCGAGAGCGTGAACGGGACGGTAGCTCCGAACTTCTGCGCCGGCTCAATCTCCACCCAGCCGGGCATGGTGGCCGAGGGCGCCATCGGGCTCTCGGACACGTAGTAGGCGGCGACGCCCGTGTCCACGTCGTTGGCCGAGAGGGTGAGGACCACGTCGGGCGAATTCGTCATGAACGCCCCGTGGTTGATCACGATGCTCGGGTTCTGGGGCGCGGTCATGTCGATCAGGACCGGCGTGACCGTCACCTCCTCGGACAGGGGGCTTTCCTGCCCCTCCCCATAGACGGCGCAGAGCGCGTAATAGTAGGGCACGTCGTTGGTCAGGCCGGTGTGGGTAAAGGGGGTCGTGACGCCCTCGATCTTCGTCCCCGTCTCCTTGGTCACGTCGGGAGCGGTGTGGAAGTAGAGGTTGTAGGAGACGGCGCCCGGCACGTCCAGCCAGCTCAGGATCGCCTCCGTGTCGCCGGGCTTGCCGACGAAGCTGCGCGGCGCCGCGAGATCGGCCGACTCCTGGGGCTTGGCGGACTTGGCGTGGCGTTGGATCTCCTCCTCGGTCGGCGCGTACTTGAGGACGCGGTTGTTGCCGCTGTCCACGACGTAGACGTTGCCCTCCTTGTCCACGGCGACGCCGGCCGGAAAGTTCAGCTGCCCCTCGGTGACGCCCCGGTTCCCCCAGGAGCAGACGAAGGTCCCGTTCCCGTCGAACTTTTGGATCCGATGGTTGCCCTGGTCCGCCACGTACACGTTGCCGAGCGCGTCGCAGGCCACGCCCCAGGGGGACTTGAACTGCCCCGGGCCGCTCCCCTCCTTTCCCCACTTGGTCAGGAAGCTGCCGCGCGAGTCGAACTTCTGGATGCGGTGATTGCCCTCGTCCGCGACGTAGATGTTCCCGACGAAATCCACGGCGATGCCGCGCGGGAAGAAGAAGGCGCCGTCAAAGCTGCCGTCGCGGCCCCACTTCATGAGCGGGGTGCCGTCGGCCTGGAACTTCTGGATGCGGGCGTTGCTCGTGTCCGCCACGTAGAGGCCGCCGTCCTTGTCGGTCGCGACGCCCCAGGGCACGTCGAACTTCCCCATGCCGGCCCCGCGCCAGGCGAAGCCGAACTTTCCCCAGGCCTGCATGCAGTTGCCTTCGCCGTCGAACTTCTGGACCCGGTTGTTGCCGCTGTCGGCGACGTAGACGTCCCCTTCCGGGCTCGTGGCCAGGCCGCGCGGATAATAGAACTGGCCCTCCTGGTCGCCGGCCTCGCCGCCCCACCGGGCCAGAAACTTCCCCTCTTTGTCGAACTTCTGGACCGAGTGGTTGTCCGTGTCGGCGACGAAGAGGCTCCCGTCCTTGTCAAGGGCGATGCCCGTGGGCGAGCTGAACCCCCCGTCGTCCACTCCGGGCTTGCCGATCACCATCGCCACCAGATAGGGCGATGGAATCGCCATGACCTCCTGCGACTCCGGGCTCTCGCCCTGCGGGGTGACGACCGTGACGACGTAGTGGTAGCAGGTGCCGTTCGCCAGGTCGTCGTGGACATAGGGGGAGGTCACTCCTTCGAGGAGATTGCCCTTCTCCTTCTTGACTCCGATGACGGGATTGAAGTCCGCGGCGCTGGCGATCGGGCGGGTCAGCTCGGAAAACTTGATCTGGACGCCCTTGGTGGTGAGGTAATAAAGGTTGTAGTACATGGCGTCCGGCACCGGGTCCCAGGTGATCGTGACCCGGCCGTTGCCCGGCTTGGCGACGACGTTGGCCGGCGGCGGGGGAAGCTGCTCCTCCTCGGCCAAGTCCCCCGCGCCCCACTCATCCGGATTGCCTTGCGCCCTGAGTCTCCGCCCCTCAAACAGCTCTTCCAGTCCGCGTCCGTCGAGCCACCAGTCCCGCATCCTGTTCCTCATGGTATGGCGCCTTCCCTATTCATCCTGGGGTGAAAAGAAATATCCGGCGTGTTTCAATCACTTAGAGCGACTCACTCTAGCAAACGCCGGACGAGCAAGTCAATCCTCCGACGACCCGCGCTTCCAAGCTGGGCTTGCCCAGGATTGACCCGGCACGGCTGTTGAGCCGATCTCCCCGAATCCGCTAAGATCGCCCCCCATGTCCAGGCCCAGCCTCTACCTGTCCCGCCTGCTCCCGTCCCCCGTCATGGAGGTGATCCGGGAGCGGTTCTCCCTCGTCCTGGAGCCGGACGTCCTGCCACCCGACCGCGCCACGCTCATCCCAGGCCTGCAAGCGGCCCAGGCCGTCATCTGCACGTTGACGGAGCGGATCGACGCCGAAGCGCTCCGGGGGGCGCCGATTCTCAAGGTCATCGCGAACTACGCGGTCGGCTACAACAACATCGACGTGGCCGCCGCCAAGGATCGCGGGATCGTCGTCACCAACACGCCAGACGTGCTCACCGAAGCGACGGCGGATCTGACCTGGGCGCTCCTCCTGGCCCTGGCCCGCCGGATCCCCGAGGGCCACCAGCTCGTGCAGGGCGGGCAATGGGCCGGCTGGGAGCCGACTCAACTGCTGGGTGCGGAGGTCCAGGGCAAGACGCTCGGGATTGTCGGCCTGGGACGCATCGGACAGGCGGTGGCGAAACGCGCATCCGGCTTTGACATGCCCGTGCTCTATTGCACCAGAACCGACCGGTCAACCCTGCCGCCTCAACGCTTCTGGCAGAGAGTCTCGCTTCAAGAGGCGCTGACCCGCTCGGATTTCGTCAGCCTGCACGTCCCGCTGGCGGAGGCGACCCGTCATCTCATCGGCGCCGCCGAGCTGCGCCTCATGAAACCGACCGCCTACCTCGTCAACACCTCGCGCGGGCCGGTCGTAGACGAGGCGGCTCTCGTCGAGGCGCTACGGGCCGGCCGGCTCGCTGGGGCCGGGTTGGACGTGTACGAAGAAGAGCCGCGGCTCCATCCCGGCCTGTTCGGGCTGCCGCAGGTCGTGACCCTCCCCCATCTGGGCTCGGCGACCCTGACGGCGAGGGTCCGCATGGGCCTGATGTGCGTGGACAACGTGCTGGCCGTGCTGGAGGGGCGTCCGGCGCCGAACCGCGTCGTCTAAGAAACCGTGACAGGTGATGCGTGACGCGCAAAGAGACCGACGCGGAGACGCGGTGAGGGGTGCCGCGGATCGCCGTGTCGCCGCGTCCCCGTGTCGCGTACACCCATCACTCTACGCGGTCAGTTTCAGATCCTTGGCGATCTCAGTGATCAAATCGACGCCGATCCGTTCCTGCTTCCGCAGGTAGGCTTCGAGGAGGGCATTGTCGCAGAGGATGTTGATCAGACGCGGGGTCCCCTTGGTCGCCCGGCAGATCGCCGGGAAGGTCTCCGGCTGGAACAGGGGCCGGCGGCAGCCGGCAATGCCCAAGCGATAGGTGATGTAGGCCTCGGTGCCGGTCGCGTCGAGATCGGTCAACTGGTAGCGCACCGCAACCCGCTGCTGCAGCGGCCGGTCCAGGGCCAAGACCTCGTCCAGCTCCGGCAGGCCGAAGAGCACGAAGGTCACGACCTTGCGTCCGTCAACTTCGATGTTCAACAAGCCGCGAAAATCCTCCATGACCTCCTGGTTCCGCAGCATCTGAGCCTCGTCGATCAACACGATCGCCTTCTTGCCCTTCTCAAAGATCTCCTGCAGCCGCTGCGCCAACTGCGTCAGCAGCTCGGTCTTGGTCTCACCCGGGATGGGGATGCCCAGTTGCAGCGCGATCTTCCGCAGCAGCCATTCCGACGTCACCGCCTTGTGGATCACGATCAGCAAGGCCGCTTCGTAGACCGCTCCGTCCAGCTCGTCCAGCAATCGGGTCGCCAGCGTCGTCTTCCCCGTGCCGATGTCCCCCACCACGACGGCGAGCCCGCGCATGTTCTCCGCCGCATACTTCAGGCGGATCAGCGCTTCGGCGTGCTGCTGCGAGCCGTAGAAAAACCGGCTGTCGATCGTGATCGCAAAGGGACTCTCGCGCAGACCGAAAAACTCAAGCAGGCTCATGGTGTGGACGGCTCACGCGGGGGGATCAGATGTACGAGATGCGGCGCTTCTTTCGCGCCTTCTCTTGGCGTGTCTTCGGGGAGTCGCCCTTGGCCTCGCCCACCACGGACGCGACGGGCGTGCCGGCCTGGTGGTCCGCCTCCTGATCCGGACCGTCGGATCCCCCGAGCCGCTGAAGTCGCTCGCCGGCATCCCGGAACGAAGAAATCGCGGCAAACATGTCGCGGGCCTGGGCCCGCCATCCGTGAGCCTCGTACAGGAGGCCCAGCTCGTAACGAATGGACGCGGCCGCCTCGCCCTGGCAGCGTGGCCCGGCCAACGCCTGCTCCAGGCAGGCGATCGCCTCTTCCTGCTGCCCCTGCTCGGACAGGCAAGCGGCGAGCATCCGGCACGCCTCGCCCGACTGCTCCTCGACGCAGGCCAGGCGGAACTCCTCGACCGCTTCGCTCAGCATCCCCATGTTCTTGTATGCCAGCCCGAGCCGATACCGAACGGCCGGCTCCACTTCGCCCGACCGCCCCCATCCCGGCGGTTCCGGCGCGGCTCCGCTTTCGATCTCCAGGCCCGCGAGTCCACCCCGAGCGACCGCCTCCGGCTCAGCCTGCTCTTCCGGCGTCTCAGCGGGCTGAGCCAACCGCAACGCCGATGCCGGCCGCGAGACGGGGCGGGCCGGTGGGGTTGAGGCGACGGTGTCCTCGCCGACCCGCTCCGGTTCTTGATCCCGGGCCGGGCTTGCCTCGGACCGAGCGAACTTGAGGGACGCAGGGGGCGGCCCCGCCGCTTGCCCCGCCTCCGGTTCTTCTCTCCGGACCGGGGCTCCGAAAAGAGCGGCGTGCTTGGCGACCGAGGGACTGTCCGGTGCCAGCTCGACAATCTTTTCGTAGAGCTCGGCCGGCAGGCTGGGAAGCTCGGGGTCCGGATGCTCCAGCACCACCTCCAGGGCCCATTCGTACTGGCGGGCCGCCGTCTGCGGATCCCCTTTTTGCTCGTAGACCCGGCCGAACAGCTGTCGGACGATGACGCAGTTCGGATCCGCCTCGAGGTACTCTTGCAGAATGGATTCGGCCAGCAGACAGTCCTGTGCCCGGAGCGCCGCCTCTGCGAGGAACTGGGATTCGGCCCTCGCGCTGGCCAGGGCCCCCTGCTTCAGGTGCATGGAGGCCAGCAACCGGCACACTTCCGGGTCCCCCGGCTCCCGGTTCAGCAGATCCGCGAGGACCGATTCCGCCTCGTCGTACCGGCCCTCGGTTGCGTGCCTGATCGCTTCTTGAATCGCCTCCTGTCGATCCAGCTCCCTGGCCTTGTGGCCGGTGGCGCCCCGGCTTGGGGAAAAAGGTCCGCCCATTCCCGCCATCTGGAGCGTCGCTCCTCTCGGCTCCGGCTGGGCGGTGCCGCCCGGCTCGCTCGTCGCAGCCGGCTCCGGACTCGGGGGGGGCTCCTGCGGAGCGACGCCTCCGAGATGCTGCCGGGCTTCCTGGTTCGACGGATCGAGCTGCGCGATCTTGCGGTAGACTTCCTGGGCCTCTCCAGACCGGCCGGCTTTCTGGTGCCAACGGGCCAGCATGAGATAATCGGAAACCGCGTTCGCGATCACCCCCCGCTCGGCATTGAGGTCGCCGAGACGCTGGTAGACGTCGCCCCGGTTGGGGTCCACCTTGAGAGCTTTCTTGTAAAGGGCGATGGCCTTGAGGGCCGCCTGGGCCGTCCGGAACGCGGCAGCGCCCTGGAGATAGGCTTCGATCGCGTCGGCGGGAGCGTTCCGCTTCAAATGCAGGTCGCCGATGGTGTTGTAGATCGCGCCGTCCTCGGACGAGCCGACCACCAGCTTTTTCCACTCGGCGATGGCCTTGTCGTACTGACCGCGCGCGGCGAACTGCTGGGCCGTTTCGATGACGAGGTTTCGATCGACGCCCACGACGCGCTCCCGGGCAAGATGAGCCAAAAGCTAACAGGTCATCGGAGCCCTGTCAAGAAAACGCCGACCCACCAAAAAAAACGGGGCGCCGTCGTCGGACGGCGCCCCGTCGGCATTCCCGCAGAGGCGGGACGAGCCGGTTACGCGAGCTTCAGTACGTTCGCGGCCTGCGGCCCCTTGGCCCCCTGCACGATATCGAATTCCACGCTCTCGCCTTCCTTCAGCGTCTTGAACCCGTCCCCCTGAAGAGCGGAATAGTGCACGAACACGTCCTCCCCGCTCTCGAGCCGGATGAAGCCAAACCCTTTCCTGTCGTTGAACCATTTCACTGTGCCCTTGCTCCTCACGCGCTCCTCCTTTCCTGACAGCTACCCGGGCCTTGGTGACAGCCCGAGCGGCCCGACCATGGTTAAGACGACCGGATCACCAAGCCGGACCCGAAAAAAATACCGCAGAAGGAGACCCCCCTGCGGTCATCAAACGGGTCAATGAGTGCATCGCAATCCTACGCAAAACGCGGCAGCATTTAGCATAGGCCCCTACCTTTGTCAAGGATATCTTTCGCCTCCCGACCGCAATGCCGCGCGGAAAGCCAGCGGACGAGCGGCCCGACACCTAGCCGCATAACTGTTTACACTTCAAGGAGAATTCATTAAGATGGCCCATCAGCCGATTCGACCGAGGCCCGCTTGCGCCACATCCTGGATCGTTACATCTTTACCGAGCTCCTCCCGCCGTTCGGGATCAGCCTTGCGGCCCTCTGCTTCGTGATGCTCACTAAGGAATTGCTTCGGCTGGTCGAGCTGCTGGTCTCCAAGGGGGTGGGATTCTTCGCCGTTCTCAAGGTCTTCATGCACCTCATGCCCTCTTTTCTGGTCCTGACCCTGCCGATCGCCGGCATCATCGCTTCGATCACGGCCTTCAGCCGCCTGTCCTACGACAAGGAATTGGTCGCGATGCGGGCCGCCGGCCTGAGCCTGCTCCGGCTGTCCAGGCCGGTCATGCTCTTCTCCTGCCTGGTCTTCGGGCTCACGCTGGTCCTTTCGCAGTGGGGCCAGCCCTGGACGAGCATCTCGCTGAAGAAGCTCGCGTTGAGCCTCCTGCGAGACCAGCTCACGCTGGCCCTGGACAGGGGGGTCTTCAACGAGCCAGTCCCCCGGATGATCGTGTACGTGTCGGATCGGCAGGGCGACGAGCCCTCCCGGGGCATCTTCATCGCCGACGAACGCAACCCCGCCGAGGCCCGGATCATCGTGGCGCGCGACTACGCGATGCTCAGCGACGTGGGGAGCAGCCAGGTGGGAATCCGCCTGTTCGACGGCGCGATTCACAGCCAGCCGCACGAGCTGGACCAGTACCATCAGGTCTCCTTCTCCACCTACGACCTCAAGGTCAGCCTGGACCAGAGCCTCTACGCCTCGGTGGACGAGCGGCCCACGCTGGAGGCGATTCGGGCCAAGCTGGAAGAGACGAACTGGCGGGACACCGGAGCGCTGCGCCGCCTGATGGAGCACTACAAGGACCTGGCGTTTCCCGCGGCCTCGCTGATCTTCTGCATGCTGGGGGTGCCCGTCGGCATCGTCTCCAAACGCTCGGGGCGGGTCGGGGGATTCGCCGTCGGCGTCATGGTCGTCATCGTCTATTACGTGCTGAACGTCCTGTGCGAGTTTTTCGTCACCACGCTGCTCCTTCCGCCCTTCGCCGGCGCCTGGCTGCCCAACGGCCTCTTCCTCGTCATGGGGATCGCGCTCTTCTACCGGGTGAGCCGCCGATGACGATCCTGTTCCGCTACATGGCGCGCGAGTACCTCAAGGTCTTCACGATGTGCCTGGCCGGGCTCATGACCGTGTACCTGGTCGTGGATTTCTTCGAGAAGGTGCGCAAGTTCGTCAAGTACGACGCCGATCTGTCGGCCATCCTCGGCTATTTCGTGCTGCGGATTCCCCACATCCTGTTCCAGATCGCCCCGCTCGCCGTGTTGATGGCCACGTTGCTGACCCTCGGCATGCTGTCGCGGAACCACGAAGTCACCGCCATGCGGAGCTGCGGGATTAGCCTGTACCGGATCGCCGCCCCCTTCCTGTGCGTCGCCCTGGCCGTGTCGCTGGTCCTGCTGGGCGTCAGCGCGGAGGTCATGCCGCTGGCGACGACCCAGGCCGAGTACGTGAAGGCCGCGCTGATCGAGAAAAAGCCCTCGCTGGCCTCCTTCAAGGCCGATCGTCCCTGGCTCCAGCTCGGCGACCAGACCCTGCTGAAGGTCGAGATGGTGGAGCCGGACGGCCGGACCCTGCGGGGCATCAGGCTCTACCGGCTGGGGCCGGACTTCCAGTTGACCGAGATCACGGAGGCCAAGCGGATCCGGCACACCGAGCAGGGCTGGGTCCTGGAATCGGGCGCCCACCGACGCCTGCTCCCCGACGGGCGGCTGGCGGTGGACCTGTTCGATCGGCTGCCGGTGAACATGTCCCAGACGCCCGAGGATTTCAACGCCTGGGCTTCGCTCGAATCGGAAGAAATGACGCTCCAAGCCCTGCGGGGGTACATCGATCGGCTGCAGCGGGACGGGTACGGCTTCGCCCGCTCCCTCACCGACTATTACGGGCGCGTCGCGTTCCCCTTCGTCTGCGTCGTCATGGCCGTGGTCGGCATCGCCTTGAGCCTGAGGCGGACCGGCGTGCGCGGGGGCGGCATGGCCGTCGGCATCGGGCAGGCCCTGGTGATCGGGTTCCTGTACTGGACGACCCATTCGATCGCGATCGCGCTGGGCCGGAGCGGGGTCCTGGTGCCCCTGCTGGCCGGCTGGATCGCCAACCTCCTGTTCCTCTCGTTCGGCTTCTCGATGTTCCTCAAGGTCCGGCAGTGACCGTCCGCGGCGAGAGGCGGTCCGAGTTGACTGCATGCCGGGTTCCAGGTTAAAAAGAGGGTCATCGGTGAAAGCCTGTATCACCCGCCGCAACGGAACTCACGAGTGAAGACACGAGTCGTCATCACCGGCCTCGGGATGGTTTCTCCCATCGGCATCGGGGTCGGCCCGTTTTGGAAGGCCGCCCTGGAGGGCCGGTCGGGCATCTCCACGATCCGTCCCCTCGCCGGGTTCCCCCTCGAGGCCTACCGCTCCCGCGTCGCCGGACAGGTCCTGGACTTCGACCCCGCCCAGTTGCCCGAATCGTACAAGGCCGAGCGCGTGGACCGGTACGCCCAATTCGCCCTGGCGGCGACCCGGGAGGCCCTGGCGGACTCCGGCATGCAGATGGACCGGGAAGATCCGCATCGGGTGGGCGTGATCGTCGGCGCCGGGATGGGCGGCATGGTCATGGGCGAACGGGAGATCACCCAACTCTACGTGGGCCAGCGGCCGAACCGGGTTCACCCGAATTTCATCCCCACGATCACCCTCAACTCCGCCTCGGGGATCGTGGCGCTGGCTCACGGAGCCAAGGGGCCGAACCTGACGATCTCCACCGCCTGCTCCTCGAGCGCCCACGCCATCGGCCAGGCCCTTACCTCCATCCGCTCCGGACAGGCCGACGTGGTGATCGTGGCCGGCGCCGACTCCAGCATCACGCCGCTGGTCTTCGCCGGCTTCTGCTCGCTCCGGGTCCTCTCCACCGGCTACAACGATCAGCCCACTCGGGCCTCCCGCCCCTTCGACCGGGGCCGGGACGGCTTCGTCATGGGGGAAGGGGCCGCCGCCTTGATCCTGGAAAGTCTGGCCCACGCGCGGAAGCGCCGGGCGCGCATCTACGCGGAAGTGGCCGGCTACGCCGCAACCAGCGAGGCGTACCACATGGTCATCCCCAAGGAGGACGGGCTGGAAGTGGCCACCACGATCACGCTCGCGCTCAAGGACGCGGAGGTGCCGCCGGCGCAGGTGGACTACATCAACGCCCACGCCACCGCGACGCCGATCGGCGATGCGGTGGAGGTCCGAGCCATCCGCCGCCTGTTCAAGTCCCGGGCGGACCGGATCCTGGTCAACGCCACGAAGTCGTTGATCGGCCATACGCTGGGAGCCGCCGGGGCAACCGGAGCCGTCGTCTGCTCCCTGGCGCTGGAGACCGGCCTGGTCCACCCCTCCGCCAACTACGAGGATCCGGACCCGGCCTGCGCACTCGGGGGGATTTCGACGAAAGCTCAGGAGCGGCCGCTGAAGGTTGCGCTGCTGAATGCGTTCGGATTCGGAAGCAACAACGCGGCGGTCGTGCTGAAGAAATTTCGCTGATGTCCCGCCGATAACAACCTCAACCACTAACGTCAACCGGTCGCTCCTTCCGGTCAGAGGACTCTGAATGGCTACCGACATCGCCGCGCGGATTCAACAGGCCTTGGCCGAGTACCTCAAGCGTGACGTCCACACGATCGATCCCCGCGATTCCCTGCGCGACGACCTGGGCCTGGACTCGATGGCCACGATCGAGCTCCTCTTTCGAATCGAGGAGGCGTTCGATCTGCAGATTCCCGACGAGGATCTCCAGCACCTCCGCACCGTCGCCGACGTGATCCACTACGTGGAGGGCCGGCTGAACCAGCCGCAGCCGGACGAGCAAGCCCGGCCGGCGAAGAAGGCGGCCGGCTCCCCGAAACCCAAACGCCCCGCGGCCAAGAAGAAGGGGTGAGGCCCGATGGAGAACGGTCCCCCTCGGACGGTCAGGCTGGACGAAATCGCCAGGGCCGTGCAGGCTCAGGTGGCCGGGAAGGGCGACACGGTCCTGGCCGGCGCGTCCAGCCTTGAGGAAGCCGGGCCCGACCAGTTGAGCTACGTCGAGCACGACCGCTTCGTGCCGATGGCTCTGGCCTCCAAGGCGGCCGCCTTCGTGGTCGGCCGGGAGATCCCCCAGCTCAACCGCCCGCAACTCATCGCCCCCAACCCCAAGTACACGTTCGCCCGCATCGTGCAGCAGTTCTTCGTGCCGGCTTCCCGTCCCAGGGGAGTCGCGGAGCCGATCACGAGGGGCGGCAACGTGCAGATCGGCCCGGACCCTTCGATCTGGCCCTTCGTGACCCTGGGCAACGACGTGACGATCGGCGCGCGGGTCACGCTCTATCCAGGCGTCTTCGTCGGGGACGGAGTCGGGATCGGGGACGATTGCGTCCTCTATCCCAACGTGACGGTGCGGGAGGGCTGTCAGATCGGGGCCCGGGTCGTCGTTCACAGCGGCACGGTGATCGGAAGCGACGGGTTCGGTTACGCCCAGCACCAGGGGCGTCACCACAAGATTCCGCAGTTGGGGATCGTGGTGATCGAGGACGACGTGGAGCTGGGGGCCAACGTGACGGTGGACCGGGCCACGTTCGGCCGGACCGTCATCAAGCGGGGCACCAAGGTTGACAACCTGGTGCAGATCGCGCACAACGTCACGGTCGGCGAGGATTCGATCCTGGTCGCCCAGGTCGGGATCGCGGGGAGCACGGTCCTAGGCCACCACGTCATGGTCGGAGGTCAGGCCGGCCTGACGGACCACATCACGGTCGGGGACGGGGTCATGATCGCGGCCCGCTCCGGGGTCAACCGGAGCATCGCCTCGGGGCAGATCGTCTCCGGCGCGCCGGTCATGCCGCACCAGGTGGCGGTCAAGGCCCAGGCGGTGGTCCCGCTCCTGCCGGAGCTCCGCCGGCAGCTCCGCGACCTGGAAAAGCGCGTACGGACGCTGGAAGGCGGGCACCAGAAGGCAGGAGGCAGAGAGCGGAAAGCAGGGGGCAGGAAGCGGTAGTCCGCCGACTGCTTGCTGCCTACTTCTTCGCAACCAGCACGCCCCGCCAGAAGAACATCTTCGCCCAGAAAAATCCCGCCCAGGGCATGAGCAAGGCAGCCATGAAATAGACCCGCCCGACCATGGCACTCAAGGCGGAGACGCCGAACAGGAGCGCGGCCCCCAGAACGTAGGCCAGGGGCACCAGCTTCCGCCCGCGATGGGCCAGAGCGGGCAACTGGGCGTCCTTCTTGGGGCGTCTGAGGCGGCTCCGCGTGAACAGCCGCAACCGGGCGGCAAAACACTCTGGGTGTTCGCGCAGCACGTATTGGTGGTAACGGGTCTGTCCCCATCCGAGCAGCCCGCCGACGACGAGCAGGCCCGAGCTTTGCACGAACGTCTCCCACCCATAATCGAGGGCGAAGAACTGATAGACCAACGAGGCGGTTCCGGCGATCATCAGGATCAGGCCCAGGAGCCCGGACGGAAAGAGAATGTGCGCCTTCACATACTCCTTGGCCTGCTCGTGCTCCCCTTCCAGTCGTCGCGCGGTGATGATCTTCGGCATAGGCAGGCGGGATTATATACCAACGAGCCCGCTCATTTTCATGTTCGGACGCGAGCGCGTGGTCGCCCCCAGCGGCGCAGTGCGCAAGCGCAGGTCAGTCGCGCGGATTCTCACGCCGCGATCGGGAACCCCGCCGTCTATGAGGCTTTCACCGTTCGGCGGTCGTCATCGCCAAGCCTGAGGCGGAAATGCGGCCCGGCGCTGCCGCAAATCGGCTTGTGGCAAGCCCGGGCGCCCGAGCCTGCCGCGATCCGCGCATCCAGCCTGCGCTCAAGCCGTTGACCCACCAAACGCCCAGTCTGTTCTGTCCACAAAAACTGTGGAAGGAATGTGGATAATCTTGTGAATCAGCCCTGTGGAATCAGACTATTAGCCGCGGAGAGCGGACTGCTCAAAAAATAGGCTGCAAAAATCTTGGATCGTCAACCGGTTAAGCCTCTTGTTGGGACGGATGGCTTTCCCTACAAGATGTGGGGCGCCGCGGCAGGACACGGAACCGGAATCAATGAAGGGAAAGGCCGGAAAGATCTATTGGGAGGCGGCCTGTCGTTGGTGCAGGAACTTTTCGATCGCTTCCCGCTCGGCTTGCCCCTGCTCCGCCCACTGACGGACCTTCTGGAGCAGCGCTGCAAGCCTGCTTCCCACCGAATCATAGCGCTGCGGTGCGATGGCTGCGCGGTACTCTTTGGCAATGGAGAGGAAGCCGTGCAGCCCGTCCAGAAAGAGGGCCACCGGCTCTGATCGAGCCTCCAGGGCCTTGTCGCGTAACTCGACGACCTCGCTCAGGAGCCCGTCCCCCGCTTGGCTTTGGCCGCTTCCCTCGGCCTGGCCGGGCCGACGCGAGGAGAGCTCCCGCTGAATCCTGGGCAGGCGGAACTCCGCTTCGGTCAGGAATTCCCTGTCCCGTCCGTCCAACTCCCGCAATCTCTGCAACACGGTCTCCTGCGTCACTCCTTCCCCCAGAGCCTCCAGAACTTCGCCGAGGACATCCCGACCCGGCTCCGGGGCTTGGATCTGGCTCCGCTGCAGGTCCAGAAGCGCCGCGTGGAGCGCCGACCCCGGCTCGGGACGAGCGGCCGGCGGAGCGGGAGGTTTCCCTTGGCCGGCTTCGGCTATCCGTCGCATCAACGGCTCAAAGTCCACGGCCGGCGCCGTCCGCGCCTCGATCTGTTGGACCGAGTTCTCGATGGCACCGAGCCCTTCGCGCAGCACGGAGACCGGGCCGCCCCCCGTGCCACTCTCCAGCCCGGGCAAGACCGACGAGAGCCGAACCAGGGCCAGGGCCAACTGTTCCAAGCCGGCCAATTCCACCGTCGCCGCAGATCCCGCGAGGTTGGTGAGTCCCCGGCGGATGGTCTCGCTCAGCGACTGCGCGCCTCCCGGGTTCCCTTCGAGAGCTTGGAGAGCCTCGCGGATCTGGCCGAGCCAGTCGCGCGCCTCGGCGGCAAAGAGTTGGAGGACTTCGTCGAGAAACGGATCGTCACGTAAGTCGGCCATGGATATCCCGACCCAGCCGACGTTGTCGGCGGGCCACTTCCTTCGGTCAGTCGCTCGGGGGCGATTCCTGCCCCTCGATCTTGTGAAGCCCGACGAGCCGCGCGATCTCCGCGATCGTCCGGCTCAGCTCCTCGATCCGCTGGGCCCCCGCAGCCGAAGTCCGCTCGGCCTCGGCCAGCCGTTCAACCAGGAGCTCGGTCCGCTGGCGTTCCTGCTCCAGTCTCGCCTCGAGGTCGGTCGCGCTCCCCGGCTCCCGCTCCCTGGCTGGCCCGGACTCCCGCGCCGCCACCAGGCCTTCCAGCTCCGTGACGCGAGCGCCGGCCCGCCCGAGCTGGTCCTCCAGCTCGGACGACCTGGCCTGCTCCTGAGCCAGCAGCGCCTCCAGCTCCTTGACCCGTGAGGAGGCCTGGCGGAACAACTGGAGCTGGTCCTCGGTAATGCGAAACACCTTCGGGGCGGGCGGAGGCGCAGCCTGGGCGGCTGGCTCGCCCGCGGCCGGCTTGCTCTGGCGCTTCGCTAGCAGCCCCATGACCTGATCCTTCAGGACCGGCCCCTGAAGCGGCTTTTTCAGCACCCCGTCGGCCCGACAGGACTCGGCCTGCTTGGTCACCTGCTCGTCCACGATGCCAGAGATCAAGAGAACCGGCAGGTCGGCGAAGGAAGGCTGGGACCGGACGTAGGTGCAGAGGTCGTAGCCGCTCTTGTCCGGCATGATCACGTCGAAGATGGCGAGGTCCGGATGCTCCGAGGCAAGCCGGGCCAGGGCCTCCTCCCCGTTGGAAGCCAAGGCGACCTCGAATCCGGCTTCGATCAACTGCCGCTCCGCCACCTTCCGAATCGTGATGCTGTCGTCCGCCACCAGAATCTTCGCCATGCCCCCCTCCGCGCTCAAGTCGCCGCCCGCGGCGCGCGCCCGGACGGCTCGGAGCGAAACGCCAGACCCAGGGCCGCCAGCGAATAGACGGGGACGTAGTCCGCGCCGAGCCGGCAGGTCCCGATCGCATCCGGATCGCCCGGATGGACTGGTTGCACCGAGTCCGGCTCGATCGCGTGCAAGGTGGGAATGTCGGCATCGATGCAAATCGCCAGCGGGCCGTCCCGGCGCTTGGCGATCAGGCATAAGGGGCTCGTCCCCTCCACCGCGACGCCCAGACGGCCGGCGAGGTCGAAGACCGGCAGCACCTCGTCCCCCCGTCGCGTCACCGCCTTCACGAAGGCCGTCCCGCTGGGAACAGGCATGGAGCCGGTCCAGGGCCAGACGCCCCCGACTTCCTCTACCTTGGCCGCAAGCCGCCGACCGCCGACCGAGAACAGCACGAGCACCTGCCGGCCCGGCCCGCTAGATTTCTGCCCACGGGAGGTCTTCCGCATCGCCCGTCTCCTCCACCTGTACCTGAATCGGCTCGAACGGATCCGTCTGCGCGGCCGCAGGCACCGCCGTCTCCGCCTCACGCACGGTTTCCGCCGGATAGACCTCGGTCACATGACCGAGCAGCCAATCCGGATCCACGAGCAACGTGACCGAGTCCTGAGAAAGGAAGAGCCCGGGGAACCACTGCCGCTCGGGACCGGTGAAATGGGGGGGCAGCGGCCGGACGGCCTGGAGGGACACGTCGGTCAATCCCCGCACCTCGTCCACCAGGAACCCGCGGGCAGCGTCCCGCACCTCGCACAGGATGATCCGGGCGGTCCCGGTCGGCGGCGAGGGCGGCAGCCCGAACCGGTCCGAGAGGGCCTGCAACGGATAGGTCCGCCCCAGGAACTCCAACCGATCCCCCATTCCCCCCGTCTGGGGCTCGACCATGCCGCGGACGATATCCGCCGGCAGGGCGCACGCGGTCCCGGCGAACGTCACGATCAGGAACGACTTGACGGCCGGTCCGTTGGCAGCCCGCTCGATCCGTCCGCGCAGGCTCACGGGATCGCTCCCGGCTCGGCAGGACCGGAGACCGGGCCTCCGGCCGATCTGGCGACGTGGTCACTCATGACGATGGCTTGGCGCCGACCGCGCTCCCGATCCGCTGGCTGACTTCCTGGATCAAGGCCCGCTCCTCCACCGGCTTGGTGACGTATCCGGACGCTCCCACCCCCAACGCCATCTGCCGGTGCTTGTCTCCGGCGCGGGTGGTCATCACGAGGATCGGCGTGGACTTCGTGTGGGCTCTCATCCGAAGGGCTTGAATGACCTCGTAGCCGTTCAGCTTCGGCATTTCGAGGTCCGTGATGATCAGCCGGTAACCCGTCGCGGCGGCCTTCCGGAGCCCTTCTTCCCCATCCACCGCCGTATCCACGTGGTAGCCGGCCCCCTCCAGCATCCGGCCCACGAATTTTCGCACGCTCAACGAGTCGTCGATGAGGAGAATGTCGGCCGCGGGGAGCTGCGCGGGGCGGGCCTCCCCGCCGGTCTGCTCAGCCAGCAACGCCGGCGCCGTCTGGGCCTGGGCGGACACGTCGAGGGCTCCCGCCGCTCGCCGCCCGCCGACGAGGCGGTTCACGTCAATGACCATGATCACCCGCCCTTCCGGATCGATGCTGGCCCCGCTGAAACAGGACTCGCGGAACGGCTTCAGCGTCCCGAGGCTCTTCACGACGATTTCCTGGCGCCCGAGGAGCTCCTCCACGGCCAGCCCGACCGCTCCGGTCGCCGTCCGGACCACCACCACCGGCATCGGCCCGTCGGCGCCCCGAGACTCGGCCTGCAGCAGGGCCGCCAACCTCTTCACCTCCACGGCCTCGTCCTCGAGCTGCAGGAGGGCCCGCCCCTCCACCTCCTGGACGGCCCCGGGCTTCGGCATCACCACCTCTCTGATGCTCGGCAGCGGAATGGCGTACCGCTCGGTTCCGACACGAACGATCAGCGCCGTAGAGATCAACAGGGTGAGCGGAAGGCTCAGGGTGAACTTCGTCCCGACGCCCCGCTCCGTTTCGATGTCGATGTGCCCGTTCATGGCCTCGACGGTCCGCTTGACCACGTCCATCCCGACGCCGCGGCCGGCCTGGGCGCCCACCCCTTCGGCCGTGGAAAAGCCCGGCAGGAAGATCAGCCGGTAGGCCTCGGCGTCCGACAGGGTCGCGACCAGCTCGGAGCGCAGGAGCCCCAGGGACACCGCCTTGGCCTTGATCTTCTCGACGTCGAGCCCGCCCCCGTCGTCCTCCACCTCGATGACCACCGCGGAGCCGCGATGGGCTGCATGCAGAAAGACGGTGCCCGCGGCCGGCTTGCCTCGCGCGACGCGGACCGCCGACGGCTCGATCCCGTGGTAGACGGCGTTGCGCACCAGGTGGACGAGCGGATCCACCAGGCGCTCGACCACGCCCGTATCCACCTCGGTCTGCTCCCCCGAAGTGACCAGGGTCACGTCCTTCCCGGTGGACCTGGCCATCTCCCGGACCGCCCGCCGGAACCGGGTGAAGGGCGTCCCGATCGGCACCATGCGGGCTTTCGCGATCTCGTCCCTCATGCCCAGCGTGAGCTGGTGGAGCTGGCCCATGTCCTCGCGAGCCCGGCGGATCGACGCGTTCAGTTGCGAGAGCGCCTCGCCGATGTCGGCCGAGACCTCGGCGACGCGCCGGGAGAGGATGTTGAAATCGTCGTATCGGTCGAGCTCCAGGCTCCCGAAATCGCTCCAAGGAGGAAGCTCCGCCGGCCCGGCAGGTCCGCGGCCCCCCGACGCCGCCGGCAGGGTGAAGGCATGCTTGTCCTCGAACGTGCGGACCGTCTCGTGCATCCGGTTCCGGTAGGCGAGCACCTGCTTGGACAGGTGCTCGAGGGCCAGCAGCCGCTGCTCCAGCCGGCCTCGACCGATGACCAGCTCGCCGACCAGGTTGAGCAGCCGCTCCAGCCGGTCCCGGCTGACCCGGATGACCGCCCCCTCCTGTCCCTCCTTGGCCGGCGCTTTCGGCTCCCCGGCCTCCTGCTTGGCTGCCCGCTCTTCGGCCGGGGCGGGAGCCGGCGCGGCCACCGCCACCGGGGCGCCGGTGGGCTCGGGCTTGCCCGCCCGCTCGAGCCGCTGCAGGACCGAAGCGAACTCCTGCCGGACCTGGGGCAGGGCGCGCGGGTCCCGTTTCATCAGGAGCCGAACCACGTCCACGACCTTGAAGACCAGGTCTGCGACCGGCGGGGTCATCGGCATCTGTCCGTCCCTGAGGGACCCGATCATGTCTTCGACGTGATGGGTCACGTCGCCGACGGCCTTGAACCCGACCGTATAGGCCGAGCCCTTCAAGGTATGGGCCGTCCGGAACAGCAACTGGATCGTCTCGGCGTCCCGCGGGGCCTGATCCAGCCGGAGCAGCGACGCTTCGATCGCGTCCAGGTACTCTTGGGCCTCCGGCGAGAAATACGAGAACACTTCCGGGTCCACTTCGGGAAGCAGGTACGAGTCGGGGAACCGTTCGGCAGAGAACCCGTCCGGAGCCGACACGAGGGCGGATGCGTGGTCGGCCTTCCACCGGTCGCACAGGGCCCGGTCCTCGGGCCTCCCCCGCCCGATCGCGTCGATCTGGCTGCGCAGGGTGCCGACGAGGTCGCGGAGCAGCGCGACGCGCTCCGGCCACCGGCTCTCGGATTCGGTGGCCCGCTCGAGCGCGGCCTCCAGAATCTCGGCCAGGTCGGCCACTCCCGGGAACCCGTAGAGGGCGGAGGCCCCCTTCAAACTGTGACCGATGATGTAGTGGGACTGGAGGGAGCGTGCCGACGGGAGCCCCCCGTCGGCCGGATGGAGGGCGGCGTGCAACGTGGCCAAGCCCTCCGAGGCTTCAGCCAGAAAGACGCTGACCAGCGAGTCGCGGTCGGCGGCGCTCATCGGATCTCCGCTTCGTTGGTGCCGCGATCAGGCCACTTTGAACTGGCGGACCGACGCAGTCAGACCTTCGGCCAGCCTGGCCATTTCCTCGATGGTCAGGCGGGTCTCCTCGGCCGCTCGCTGCGTCGAGGTGGCGCCGCCGGTGATGTCTTTGATCGTGCGGGCCACTTCTTCCGTCGCCGCGGCCTGATCCACTGAAGATCGGGCGATGACCTGCGCCAGATCGGCCGACCGCTGCGCGATCTCCGAAATTTCCTTGAACACCTCACCCGTCCGCAGCGCCGAGGCGGAACCGGCCTCCACGGTTTGGGTCTCGTGCTCCATCGCCACCACCGCGTCCTGCGTCTCCTGCTGGATGACCTTGACGAGCTCGGCGATCTCGCGCGTGGACTGGGTGGAGCTCTCGGCGAGCTTCCGGACCTGATCCGCCACGACCGCGAACCGCGCCCCCGCCTCGCCCGCGCCGGCCGCCTCGATAGCGGCGTTCAGCGCGAGGAGGTTCGTCTGCGCCGCGATCTCCCTGATCGTGGACACGATCTGCGAGATTTCCAGCGACCGGTCGCCGAGCGTCTTGACCTGCTTGGACATGCGCTGCACGGCCGCCCGAATGCCCTGCATGTCCTGCACGGTCTCCTGCACCGCCACCCGTCCCCGTTCCGTGGCGGTCAACGCCTGCCGGGCGCTCTCGGAGGAGGCGCCGGCCGTTTCCGCCACCTGCCGCATGGACTGCGTCAGCCCCTCGACCGCCGCGAGGGTGCGCTCGGACTCCATGGCCTGGCGCTGGGCGGTGGAGGCCATCTGCCCGGCGCTCTGACGGAGCGCCCCGGCCGAATCGTTCACGCGGCCCGCGGCTTCGCGCACCTGGCGCATCAACTGGCCGAACCGCTCCAGCATGAGGTTGAAGGCGTCGGCGAGGTTCCCGAACATGTCCGTCGTGACTTCGCCTCGCTTCGTCAGGTCCCCCTTGCTGACCTCGGCCACCAGCCCCAGGAACTCGATCAACCGTCGTTGCAGCATGTCGCGCTCTTCCTCGGTCTGGACCAGCGTGGTGATCCGGTCGAGCATGGTGTTGAACGCGCCGGCCATCTGGCCCAGCTCGTCCCGGCTGTCCAGCTTCGCCCGGGCCCGGAGGTTGCCGGCCGCGGCCTGCGTCGCGACCTCGGCGACGTGCGTGAGGCCGCGCGAGAAGAACTGGGCCAGGGCGTAGCCGACGGCGGCCCCAACCAGAATCGCCAGCAAGGCGCCGAAGACGACCACGAGGGTCCGCCGCTGCGCGACGCTCTGGCCGGCTTCGTTCAGGTCCTTGGCCACCTCGCGCACGGTGGCGAGCAGATCGCGGACCCGCGCGGTCGCCTGGCTATACTTGTTCGAGACGTCTACCGAGAGGGCCAGCAGGCCGAGGTCCCGCATCATCGTCCGCTGATCCGGCGTCAGCTCGGGCGCGTAGCTGTCGCTGAACGCGCTCACCGCTCCCTCGGCGGCGGCGAAGTAGTCGGTGAGCGCTCCGGAAAGGGCTTGATAATCCTTGGCCTCGTCCCGGCCGCTCTGGGAGACGTGCATCACGCCCGTCGCGTAGGCGGCGAGGGGCTGGAGCGTCCGGCCCTTGAGTTCCGGCAGGACCCGGATGGCGTCGTCGAAGTCCTGCTTGCGGGTCGCCCGGCCGGCGGCAAGGATCGCGTCGTGATACAGCCCCAGGTTGCTGCTCGTGGCGCCGATGTTCGACAGCGCGACCGTGGCGCTCTCGTACACGATCCGCAACTGGTCGCGGAGCTGCTGCAGCCCGAGCAGCCCGATGACGCCCACCACGACCATGATCGCGCCCACGGCGGTGAAACCGACGACCAGCTTCCAGAACGTCTTCAGGTCCCTGAACCAGGTGTGGAGTTCGCGCTTCGCCATGCCCTCCTCCTTCGCCGACGTCGCTGACTGGGCGGACCGCGAGGTCCGACGACGGTCGGCTACGTGCTTCCGGTTTCCACGTGGGCTAACAGGGTCGGCACCTCCACGACCCCGCCCATCCGGTTCTCCACCCTCAGAACGGCAGAAACGAACGACCGCCGGCCCGCCGCGTCGCCGGGCGGGGAGGCCAGCATCGCATCCCGCGGCACGGTCCGCAACTCCGGCACCTGGTCCACCAAGAGACCCACCTGATCGGACCCGTGCCGGATGACCACGGCGAACTGCGGCGACGGCCCCGCCTCCGGCAGCCCGAGCAGGCGGCGCAGGTCCACCAGCGGCATCACGATGCCGCGAAGGTTCGCCACCCCGACCAGCGCGGTCGGCATGCCCGGCACGGCCGTCATGGCTTCAACCTGGAACACTTCCCGAACGTGCTGGAGCTCGATGGCAAAGAGTTCTCCGCCGAGCGAGATGAGGCAGACGCGAAGGGGGCCCTCGCCGCGGTCGGCCGGAACGGAGTCGTCGGGAGGGTGCGGGACGCTAGTGGGGCGATCCATTGATCGTGTCACGTGACGCGGGCGCCGGCGGCTAGCCCAGCGCCTTCTTCACCGCGGCCAGGAGTTCCTCCGGTTTGAACGGCTTCACGACGTAGCCGGTGGCGCCCTGCTGCTGGCCCCAGAACTTGTCGCTCTCCTGGCCCTTCGAAGTGCACAGCACCACGGGGATGGACTTGAACCGTTCGTCGTTCTTCAGATCCCGGCAGGTCTGGAACCCGTTCCTGCCGGGCATGATCACGTCCAGGATGATGAGGTCCGGCCGATCGGCAGCCAGCTTCTCTTCCAGCTTCTCCGAATTCGAATAGGACACCACCGTGTGGTGCGCAGCCTTCAGGTAGCTTTCGATCAGTTGCAGCTCCGCGTTCGAGTCATCCACGACCACGATCTTGCTCATGCTCCAGTCGCTCCTTTCCCTCGCGCCCTCCGACTACCGAACAGGCATGACGACGCTGATGGCGCCAGCCAGGTCCCCTTCCTTGTACCCTTCCTTCCTCATGCCCGTGATGTCCCGCTCCCCCTTCGGTTCGCCGTGGCATTTCAGGCATTTGGCTCCCGCATACTCGGGCGCCATCACCCGCAGGACCGGACGGCCGTCCACCGTGGCGCTCTTGCTGTACTCCTGGCCCTTGGGATAGCGGGAATCCGAGAAGAGCCGCAGGACCGAGGCCTCGAACTCGTCGGGCTTGTTCCCCGCAAACCGATACTCCGTCGCGGTCAGCTTCAACCGGATGCCGGTCCGCTTGGTGAATTTCTCCGCCGCCCGCCGTCCCCAGAGCGCGGGGATGAAACCCTTGAACGCCACTCCCTGCTTGTTGATGACCGGCTGCGCTTCGGCAACGACCTCCTTGCCCGCCTCCAACAGGGTGAGCAGCAGCGTGCTCTGCTGGCCGGTCGGCAGACGGCCGAGCTCGACGCCGGTTGTCTCCCTGAACTTCTCGGTCATACGGTCGCCGAAATACTCGGGGCTGAACCCCTTGTCTCCTCTCGTGGGATCGTTGAGCACCTCCTGATGCTCGCTGACCACGCTTCGCCCGGCCTGCATCAACCTGATCAGCAACTGCGCCGTTTCCGCCTCGCTCCCGGCCCAGGCCGGCGGTGCGAGCAACAGCCCCAGAGCCAGTCCCACCGCCATGACCAACTCCGCCCCGATTGATGTCTTCAAGCCCACGGCATCCTCCCTCCTGATGCGGGTTAACATGGGTCGAAGTCCTCCAATCCAAAAGGGAAACCAGTGTAGCAGATTTCGGACCGGTCCAAGCAAGTGGGAGTATGGGGCTTGCAGCCGATCGAGCAGCCAGCAAATTCCTCCGATGATTCCTTGGGATGGCCCCCTGCCGACGGGAGAAGGGTTCTGTCACGGCTTCCCACTCAAGACCTGGCCCGGAAGAGCAAAATTTGTCGTGGGGGGCGGGAAATTTGTCCCGAAGGGCCGAGGAACGAGTCACAGGTGACGCTTACTGCTTGCGGTTCTTCCAGCGCCTCGATCGCCGGAGTCCCTCGGCAACGCCCCGGCTCACGAGTCGGCCGATCATCGCGCCGATCCTCGTGTGCGTGCCGCTGTAGCGGAGCGAGGGACCGGCGGGGCCGGCCCCGCAGGCCACCACGACCGTGTCCGTTCCGGTGCCGGTCGCCCCGGATCGGCCGGTCCAGCTCGGCACCTTGGCGGCCAGCAAGGCCGCGGTCTTCCCTTCCGTCGCCACTTGCACCGCCCCGACCAGCGCGGAGGATGTGAGCCGGGCATTCGTGACCAGGACCAGGTTGATCGTCCCGGCCCGGACGGGAACCCGGTCCTCGTGAGCGGTCGGCTCGCCAGCCCGCACCGCGTTCGTGACGCCGACGGTGAAGAATCCTTCCACCCACAGGCCTCCAGCCTCCTCCCGGAGAGTGACCAGTTGGGCGAGCGGCACCGCCGTCATCATCCCGACGGAGCGGCAATCCGCCTGCACCCGCCGGGCGATCAGGCTCAGAGACCTGGATGGATCGGGCCATCGGCGGCGCCGGTCCCGGATCGGAGCACCGATCGGATTGGCCTGAACCTGATGGTTCAGGATGTACCGGGCCCGCACGAGCCCCCCGCCCAGGGGGGCGGAGGAGAGCACCGGGCACAGTCGCCCCAGGTCAACCACGAGAGTCCGGTTCTGCACCCGATATCTCGTGACCAAGCGAGTCACCGTCTCGTCCCCCCAAGAGCCAGCTTCAACGCGCGGACCAGCCGGCGGTTCTGCTCCGGCCTGCGGACCGCCAGGCGGATCGTCCGGCCGTTCAGCCCCGGCACGTTCGAGCAGTCCCGAACCAGCAACCCACCCTTGGCCAGCCTCCTGACCACGGACTTGGCGATAAAGCCGGCCGGCAGCTCCACCAGAAGAAAATTGGCCGGGGAGGGAAAGACCGTGACGCCCGGCAGGGCTGCGAGATCGCGCGCAAAGACCGCCCGCTCACGGACCATGAAGGAACGGCTCGCCGTTGCGTGCCGACGGTCCCGGAGAGCCGCCAGGGCGGCGGCCTGGGCCAGGACGTTGACGGACCAGGGAGGCTGCCGGCTCTTCACTCGAGCCACGACTTGGGCGGGACCGACCAGGTAACCGAGGCGCAAACCGGGCAGGGCGTAGAACTTGGTGAAGCTCCGCAGGACGAGACAGTGCGGATAGCGGGCGAGCAACGGCAGGACCGACCGGTCTGCACAATATTCGACGAAGGTTTCGTCCAGAACGGTCCAGACCTTCCGTTTCTCGGCCGCTTCCAGCACCTGCCTCACGGAACGAACGGACAGGGCCTGGCCGGTCGGGCTGTTCGGATTGCACAGGAACAGGGCGTCAATCGGCCTCCCCTCCTCCAATCGGCCGCGCAGCAGCTCGATCGGCGGGCGGTATCCGTCTCGTCGCGAGGCGTGGAGGAACTCGACCGCGCCTCCCGCAAGGAGGACCGCACGTTCGTATTCGGCGAACGTCGGCCCCAAGATCACCGCCCGCGTGATCGGCAGGGCGAGCGGGATCAGGGTGATCAGCTCGCTCGACCCGTTGCCGATCACGATCCGATCGGGAGCCACGCGCCACCGCCGGGCGAGGGCGTTCCGCAGAAGGACGCAGTCCGGGTCCGGATAGTGCACGACCCGCGGGAGGGAGTCCGAGATCGCACGGAGGGACTTGGGTGAAGGGCCGAGCGGGTTGATGCTCGCGCTGAAGTCGACCAGCCGGTCGAGGGAGCGGCCGGTGCGCCTGGCCGCCCCATAGACGTTGCCTCCGTGCTCCGGTCCGGACCTCACAGCAGCCGCGCTCCGATTGCGGCTCCGGCCGCCAGGACCGCCACGGTCGCCAAGAGCGTCAGGGCCAAGCGGACGTGGGCCGCCGTCAGGATCGGTCCGGGATCGCCGAGCACCGGCCGCTCGACCGGCACTCCGTCATAGAGGTTGAGCCCTCCGAGCTGCACTCCCAGTGCTCCGGCCATGGCTGCCTCCGGACGTCCGCTGTTGGGACTCGGGTGCTTCGCCCCGTCGCGCCTGAGCACGTGCCAGGCGCGACGGACGACGCGTAGATCGCGGAAGACCAGCCCCGCCGCCAGCACGAGGAGCCCCCCCGTCGCTCGCGCGGGCATCCAATTGGCCAGATCATCGAGCTGGGCCGAAGCCCAGCCGAAATCCCTGTGCCGCTCGTCCAGATGGCCGACCATGGAATCCAACGTGCTGATCGCCTTGTAGGCCAGGGCCAGGGGAGCGCCGCCGATCGCCAAGTAGAGGAGCGGGGCCACGACTCCGTCCGAGGCGCTCTCAGCCACGGTCTCCACGGTCGCCCTCACCACCTCCGGCTCGGGCAGGGCCTGCGTGTCCCGCCCCACGATCAAGGCTACCGCGGCCCTGGCTTCCGGCAGCGAGCCACGAACCAACGCCCGCTGAACGGCCAGCCCATGGTCCAGCAGATCCCTGGCCGCCAGCGTGGTCCAGGCGAGAAACAGCTCCATCCCCCGTCCGAGCAGATCGTGAACCAGACCGGCCAGCTCGATCGCGAGCCAGCCGAGCGCGTACGCGGATGCCGGCAGGCCAACGGCCAGGGCGATCCCCGCCAGTCGCTTGGCGGCCGGACCTGCACAATGCGGCCGCACCCGCTCGTCGCACCAGGTGATGACGAGGCCCATCAACTTGACCGGATGGGGCAGCCAGCGGGGATCCCCGGCCACTGCATCCGCGAGACAGGCCAGCGCCAACGTTCCGGCGGTCACGGCAGTCCCAGCAGAACGGGCACGGCCAGGAGCCACAGGGTCTCGACGATCTCGTTGGTCGCCCCCAGCACGTCGCCGGTCGTCCCGCCCAGCAATCGCCGCGACCAGAGGCTCATCGCCCGAGCGACCCCGCCCGCGAGCAGAAGGCTCAGAACGGCGCCGGTCGGCCCGAGCAGCCAGAGCAGGACCGCGCCCAACAGGCCCGTGGCCGCCAACAGGTGCCGCACGGTGAGGTGCCCCAGGAAGGGACCGGCCAGCCCTCCCTCGGCCCGTGCGTAACGGACGCCGTAGGCGCCCAGCACCATGCTCCAACGGCCGACGGCCGGCAGACAGATCAGCAGGTCGAACCGGTGCGTTTCCGACAGCACCGTCAGCCCCGCATAGCGGAGCCCCAGGTCCAGAATCAGGCCGGTCGCGCCGATCGCCCCGATGCGCCCGTCGCGCATGACGGCGAGCCGCTCTGCCGGCGTCCGTCCGCCCGCCAGCCCGTCCAGAAAATCGGCCAGGCCGTCCTGGTGCAGGCCGCGTGTCACCGCAACCAGCAGCAGGAGCAGCAACCCGTTCACCACGACCGGCGACAGGACCCGTGTCAGCAGGAGATCGCTCACGGCGAGGGCCCATCCCAGGATCAGGCCGACGGCTGGATACCAGAGCATGGAGCGGGCCAGCTCCTCCGGGCGCGGATCGTGGGCGAGGCGGCTGAGAGGAACGGCGGTGAGGAAGTGCCAGGCCAGAAGAAAAGGACGTGAGACGCCAGACGTGAGACGTGAGACGTGAGACGTGAGATGACCAGAGGACGAAGAAGGCGCGCTTGCCGGTTGCGCTGTTTCCGCGCCGGTCGTTTCACCTTTCACGTCTGACCTTTCACGGTTCACGCTCGGAGACGCCGGCCTCGTCGAACGTCGCCATCTGGGTCAGGATCTTGAGGCTGGCCTGGATCAGGCCGATGCCCAGACAGGCCCCGGTCCCCTCCCCGAGCCGCAGATCCAGATCGAGCAGCGGCGTGAGCCCGAGCCGGCGCAAGGCGGCGAGGTGGCCCAACTCCGCGGACCGGTGGGAGGCGATCATGTAGTCCCGGCAATGGGGCTGGAGGCCGGCCGCGATCAGGGCCGCCGCGCCGGCGATGAACCCGTCCAGGACGACCGGAATCCGCCTAGCGGCCGAACCGAGGATCAATCCGGCCAGCCCCGCGATTTCCAGCCCGCCCACCTTGCTCAGCACGTCCAACGGATCCGTTGGATCGGGCCGATGCCGCTCCAGGGCCTGGCGGATCACCGAGACCTTCCTCGCATAGCCCGCTTCATCCACACCCGTGCCCCGCCCGGTCACCGATTCCACCGGCTCCCCGGTCATGACCGCCGTGATCGCCGCACTCGGCGTCGTGTTCCCGATCCCCATGTCGCCGGTGCCGACGAGTCCGATCCCCTCCTGCGCCGCTCCCTGCGCCAGCTCGATTCCGACCGAAAGGGCCAGCTCCGCCTCGGCACGGCTCATCGCCGGCTCCCGGAGCAGATTCCTGGTCCCCTTCGCCACCTTCTTCGAAATCATTCCGGGCAGGGACCCGAAATCGTGGGCCACGCCGATGTCCACCACCTTCACATCCGCCCCCACGTGGCGGGCCAGCACGTTGACGGCCGCGCCGCCGTTCAAAAAATTCAGCACCATCTGGGCCGTGACCGCACTGGGATAGGCGCTGACCCCCTCGCCCGCCACTCCATGGTCGGCCGCAAAGGTGAAGATCGCGGCCTTGGGGACCTTGGGCCGCTCCTCCCTGGTCATGGCGACATAGCGGGCCGCCAGTTCCTCCAGCCGCCCCAGGCTCCCCACCGGCTTGGTGAGCCGATCCAGCCTGGCCCTGGCCCGCTCGAGCCAGGCCGGGTCAATCGGGATGACGGCGTTGACGGATTCTTGAATCGTCACGGCTACTTGATCCGGAGCGGAATCCCGCTCAGCACGACGTGGACTTCGTCCGCCTCCCGGGCAACCAGTTGATTGACCTGCCCGGCAAGATCTCGAAACCGGCGGGTTTCCGCTTCCAGCGGGACCAGCCCCAGACCGAGCTCGTTGCTGACCAGCAGAACCCTCGCAGAGGCGCCGCGGATCGCCGCCAGTAACGCCGCGACCAGCGACGGGACCTGCTTCTCGGACACGCCCCGCTCCCGCAGATTGCTCAGCCAGAGGGTGAGACAGTCCAGCACGACGACCCGGTAGTCGGCTCCGTGCTTCTCGAACCAACTGGCCAGGTCCACCGGGACCTCGGACGTCTCCCATTCAGGTCCACGCGACCGTCGGTGCCGGCTGATCCGTTCCGCCATTTCCCCGTCCAACGGCTGGCCCGTCGCGACGAAGGCCTTCCTCCCCTTGCCCCCCGCGAGCGCCAGCGCCACGCTGCTCTTCCCGGAGGAAGCGCCGCCGACCACGAAGATGAGACGCCCCCTCGAATTGCGACGCGTGACGCGTGACGCGTGACGCGTGAAGAAAGTCTTTATCTTTTGTCGCTTCCTACCCATCACCTGTCACGTGTCACGGCTTCCACGCCCCGCTCGACGATGGCTTCGACCGCCGCAAGACCCACGTGCTCGGCCACAAAATCGGCCAGCCGGTCGATCGCCTGGTCGGTTGACAGCCCGGGCGAAGGATCGAGCGGAGCCCAGCCGCGCGCCGCCCGCAGCCGGTTGAGAAACGTGCGCCTGAAGGACGGCTGGTCGAACAGCCCGTGGACATAGGTCCCGATGACCCGCCCGTCGGGGGACACGGCCCCCTCGGCCCATCTCCGCGACCGGTCCGGCTTCTGAAGGTCCAGGAAGGGGGTCACGCCAGGTCCGACCTTCGTCCGGCCCATGTGGATCTGGTAGCCCTCGACGGGACAGCCGCTCTCCCGATGGACGCCGACGACCTGGATCAGCACCTTTTTTCGGGCGAAACCGGTCATCACGTCCAGCAGCCCCAACCCCGTCACCTCCCGCTCACGCGATTCGACCCTGTGCGGGTCCCGAATCTTCATGCCCAAAAGCTGGTACCCGCCGCAGAGCCCGAGGACGGTGCCGCCCTCGGCCAGCACCCGCCTGGCGACCAGATCCAGCCCGCGCGCCTTGACGAACGCCACCGCTTCGGCGGTGGACTTGGTTCCGGGGAAGATCAGAGCGTCGAGCCTCTGTCCCGTCTCGCCCTTCAGCCGGACCAGCACCACGTCCGGCTCCTGGGCCAGGGCTTCGAAGTCGGTGAAGTTGGAGATGGCCGGTACGTCCGCCACGCCGATCGCCAAGAGGTCGTGACGGGTGACGCGTGACGGGTGACGCATGAGACATGTGCTCTGATCCTCCCAGCCCAGCGAATCCTCCTGGGGGACTTGAAGGTCTCCCCAATGGGGGATCACGCCGAGGCAGGGGACGCCGATCCGCTTCTCAACTTCCCTGATGCCGGGAGCGAGCAGGTCTCTGCTTCCGCGAAACTTGTTGACGAGAAAGCCCTTGACCAGACGCCGCTCCTCCGGCTCCAGCAGCTCCATGGTCCCGACCAGAGCCGCGAGAACGCCCCCGCGATCAATGTCCCCGACCAGGATCACCGGCGCCCGTGCCTCCCGTGCCATCCGCATGTTCACGATGTCGTGCTCGCGCAGGTTGATCTCGGCCGGACTCCCGGCCCCTTCCAGCACCACCAGATCGAACTCGGCCGCGAGACGGGCGAAGGCCTCGCGGACGGACTGGAACCAGTCCCGCTTGACGCGTCCGAAGTCCTCGGCCGTCAGGGCTCCGGCCACCGCTCCGTTCACGACCAGCTGCGCCCGCAGCCCTCCCTCAGGCTTGATCAGCACCGGGTTGAACTCCGTCCGTGGGGCCAGCCGGCAGGCCGCGGCCTGGACCGCCTGGGCACGACCGATCTCCCTCCCGTCCGGCGTGACGAACGAGTTGTTCGACATGTTCTGCGCCTTGAAAGGCGCCACCCGGAGCCCGCGGCGGAGAAACAGGCGGCAGAGCGCCGTCACGAGCACCGACTTGCCCACGTGGGAGCCGGTACCTTGAATCATGAGCGTCTTGGCAGCCATAGAGCCAGTGATGGGTGATGAGTGATCGGTGATCGGCTCGGAGATTGATGAGTGAGCACGTGCGTGAGCATTCCGCCTCTCATCACCCATCACAGATCACCCATCACTTTTTGACGTTCCGTTCCCAGAGAAACTCCGGCTCCCCGTTCATGCTGCCGACCCAGCGGGCCAGGACGAACAGGGCATCGCTGAGCCGGTTGAGAAACTTGAGGATGAGGGGGTTCACCGTCTCCTCCCGGGCCAGCCGGACGCAGACCCGCTCCGCGCGGCGACAGACCGTCCGGGCCTGATGGAGCAGGCCCGGCACCTTGCCGCCGCCCGGCAGGATGAACTCTTTGAGCGGAGCCAGGTCCTTCTGACACTCGTCAATCAGCTTTTCGAGGGCCGTCACGTCCGCCGCGGTCACCTGAGGCATGTTCTTGAAGCCCTGCCCCGGCGCCGTCGCCAGGATGCCGCCCGCGTCGAACAGTTTGTTCTGGACCCACCGGAGCTGTCCTTCCAGCCGGTCCCTGGCCGGAGAGTCGGCCAGGTCGGCGTTGAACACCCGCACGAGCCCGACCGAGGCGTTCAGCTCATCCACCGTGCCATAGGCCTCCACGCGCAGACTGTCTTTCCAGACCTGCTGGCCGCCGGCCAGCCGCGTCTTTCCCGCGTCGCCCGTCCGCGTATAGACTTTGGTGATGCGCATCATTCTTCTCCCAACGATAAACGATGAATGCAGAACGCTGAACTGCGAACTATGAATGATGACCCGTCACAAGAAGCCACAGGCTCAAGGTTCTGCGTTCATCATTCAGCGTTCTCATTTATTCCGTATTTATTCCGTCCCCATTGCTCATGGTGGACGAGCTGGTCGAGCGGCAGCCGTCGCCGCCAGCCGGCCAACTCCAGGTCGGGGCTTGGGGAAAACTGTTCCACGTACCCGAGGCAAAGGTAGGCGACCACCTTGACCGGCCTGGGAATGCCCAACGTCCGCTTCAGCGCCCCGTAATCCAGGATGCTCACCCACCCCACGCCGATCCCCTCCGCCCGCGCGGCCAGCCAGAGGTTTTGGATGGCGCAGCAGGTGCTGTAGAGGTCGGTGTCCGGCACCGTGTCGCGCCCCAGAACGTGGGGCCCGCCCCGCTGTCTCGTGCAGGTCACGCAGAGGTTGATCGGCGCTTCTTCGATTCCTTCCAGCTTCAGTCGGCCATACAGGTCCCCGCGCGCGCCTTTGTAGTGTTTCTTCGCGGTTCCGTTGGCCCGCCGGAACAGGTCCTTCACCGCCCGTTTCGTCGCCGGATTGCGGACGACCACGAAGTTCCAGGGCTGCATGAACCCCACCGACCCAGCATGGTGAGCGGCGGTCAACAACTTCGCGAGCACGACGTCCGCGATCGGGGTCGGCAGGAAGTTCCGTCGGACATCCCGGCGCTCGAAGATCGCCCGATAGACGGCGGCCCGCTCCCGATCGGAGAATCTTCCGTTGTCCGGGACAGGGATCGGCTCAGGCAGGCTCACGACGGCGTCCCCTTCCTGCCGAGCCTGCCCGCAGCGACGGCCCCCAGACAATCGGGGCAGAGGCAGTTCTCGAAATGCTGCTTGATCCAGGCAAGCTGCGACCGATCCAGCTTGATCGTGCCGCACCAGCACCCGCCGGCTTGGGAGCAGGAAAACGCCTGCCCGCAGTTGCCGCATCGTTTCTCCATTTCAGAACTCGACTCCCTTCTGGGCCTTGACGCCTTTCCTGAACGGATGCTTGACCTGTCCCATCTCGGTGACCAGATCCGCCTCTTCGATCAGCTCCTGCTTGGCGCTGCGCCCGGTGATCACCACGTGCTGCATCGGGGGCCTGGCCCGCAAGACCGGCAGCACGTCCGCCAACTGGACGTATCCGTGGTGCAGGGCGATGTTGAACTCGTCGAGGACGACCATCGCATAGGCCGGATCGCGGAGGAAGCCGGCCGCGGCCGCCCAGGCCTTCTGCGCGAACTCCGTGTCCCGCTCCCGGTCCTGGGTCTCCCAGGTGTAGCCTTCCCCCATGCGCAGGAAGAGGACCTGGTCGCCGAAGCGTGTGAGCGCCCGCGCCTCCGCCGTGTCGATCGCGCCCTTGATGAACTGGACGATCGCCACCTTCATCCCGTGGCCCAGGCAGCGCAGCACCATGCCGAGCGCCGCCGTCGTCTTCCCCTTGCCGGCGCCGGTGTAGACGATCAGCAGGCCCTTCTCCTCCTGCGCGGCGGCAATCCGCCGGTCCACCGAGGCCTTGAGCCGCTGCATCCTGGCCTTGTGGTCGGCTTGATCAGCCATGGAACGATTCCCGGCTGGCGGGGCGGTCGGCTCGGCCCTTCCTTGCCGTCTCCACCAACACCCCGGCCAGGTCCGGCCGGCTGGCGAAGTGGAGGTGGGCGTACAGGGCCAGCACGTTCCCCGCAACGAGCCCGTCCGGAGCCCGCTCAAGGCCACGGGCATCCGTGACCGAGCAGGCGTAGTCGAGCGGCCCGAGCGGCACGAGCGTCGAGTAATGGAACTCGTGGCCGCGGGCTTCCGTCCCGGCCGGCCCCAGCAGGCAGGGCTTCGTCACTTGCACGAGGCGATAGCCCAGCGTCAACCCCGGCTTGCGCATGACCGTCTCGGCGGCGAAGAGCCCCACCATCTCGTGGGTCCGGCCCTCGAAATCCTTAATGGCTTGCGTCAGGTACATGAGCCCGCCGCACTCGGCATAGATCGCCCCGCCTGCTTCGGCATGGGCTCGAACCGCCCGTTTCATCCTTACGTTGGCCGCCAACCGCTCGCCGAACAGTTCGGGATAGCCGCCGCCGAAATAGAGAAGCTCCGCATCGGGCAGGGCCTCGTCCCCCATCGGCGAGAACCGCACGAGCTCGGCGCCGGCCTGCTCCAGCAATTCCAGGTTCTCCGGATAGTAGAAGCAGAAGGCCGGATCGTAAGCGACGCCGACCCGCACTCGACCGTGAGACGTGAGAGGTGAACCGCACTCCTCCCCTCTCACGTCTAACGTCTCACCTTTTACATCTTCAGATGCCGAGCGGGCGAGCGCTTCGACCCGATCCAGGTCCACGGTCTCGCTCGCCGCACGTCCCAGCCGCTCGTAGAGCTCCCTCGTCCCCTGTTCGATCGCCGTCACGAGCCCCAGATGGCGATCCCCGATGGTCAGGGCCGGATCGGGCTTGAGGTAGCCCACTACGGCCAGGTCGGTCTCCGCCTCGACCGCCTCCTTGAGTAGTCGGTAATGGCCCTCGCTCCCCACCCGGTTGAAGAGGACTCCGGCCACCTTGAGCGCCGGGTCGAACCGGGCATAGCCGGAGGCCATGGCCGCCGCCGAGCGGGCCATGGCACCGCCGTCAATCACGAGCAGCACCGGCGCGCCGAGCTGCTTGGCCAGCTCCGCCGTGCTGCCGGTCTCGGCGGTCGGGGAGCTGCCGTCGAACAGCCCCATCACGCCTTCGATGATCGAGAGATCCGCGTCGGCCGAAGCCCGCAGGAAGATCTCCCGGTTGGCGGCCGGCCCCAGCATCCAACCGTCCAGGTTGCGCGAGGGCCGCCCGGTCGCGACCGTGTGGTGGCCCGGGTCGATGTAATCCGGCCCGGCCTTGAACGGCTGGACGCACCGGCCCCTGGCCGTGAAGGCCGCCAGCAGCGCGAGCGTGACCGTGGTCTTCCCGATCCCGCTCTGGGTGCCGGCGACGACGAGCCGGGGCCTCTTCATGGTTGCTTCCGTCACAGCAAATCGGTGTTGACGCGGACGCCGAAATAGATCGAACGCACCGGCGTCCCCGCGTTGAGAATTTCCTGGTAATGCTGGTTGAACAGGTTGTCCACCCGGACGTAGGCCTGGACCTTGTCGCTCACGTCGTAGTTGGTCGTCCAGTTCCACACCGCAAAGCCCGGGACGTTCTGCCGGTCGTTCGTGGTGTTGAAGCGCGAGCCCATCATGCGGCCCGCCAGGACGAAGTTCAGCGGCGTGAGAGGCCGGTAGCCGATCTGAAGGGTCCATTGGTCCACGGGCCAGCGCGGCAAGCGCCTGCCGTTGCTCAAGTCCCGCGTCATCGTGTTCGTGTACTGCCCCTGCAGGTCGAGGCTCTTCAGGAGAAACAGGTTGGGCGCATAGTTGTAAGCGAAGGACGCTTCCCAGCCCCGCGTCGAGGCGGACCCGACATTGATCGGGCAGAAGCTGAACGTGCTGAACGGGGCACAGACCACGGGATCGAACGTGGTGACGATCAGGTCCCGATAACGGTTCCAGAAATAGCCGCCGCTCAATCTGAAGCTCTTGTTGAAGAGCCACTGGTCCACCCCGACATCGAAACTTTGACTCTTCTCCTGCCGAAGATTGGGATTCCCGAAGTTGGGGAAAAACAAGTCGTTGATCGACGGCGCCCGGAAGCCCGTGGAGTAACTTGTCCGGAACTTCGTGTCCGTCTCCTTGTGCAGATATCCGCCGGTGACACGCCACGTGGTCGCGTCTCCAAAGACGTTGTAGCTGTCCTGCCGGATGCCCGCCGTGCCGAAGACCCGGTCCCAGAGATTGACCTGGGCCTGCGCAAAGCCTGCGTGCGACGCGATGACGTGGTTCGACAGCCCCGTATCGTTCTCGCCCTGCTGCTCCCGGAACTGATAGCCGAAGGTCAGCAAGAGCGGGTCCGCCACCTGCACGTTGTGCTGCCATTCGATCCGGTTGGCGAGCACCCGAGTCTCATTGGGATCACCGGTTGGAACGTTGACGACGTTGGTGACGAGGTTCCGCTGCAGGTTGCCGGGCAGGAAAAGGGACGCCTCCTGCGACCGTGAGAGCGTGAGTTTCTGGTTCCACCATTTCGTGATCGGCTGCTCGTAGTTGCCGCTGAACACGAATTGGTTGCTCTTCTGCTTGGACGCGAACACGTCCTTCGGCGGAGGGGACACGTTGTCCAGTCCGGTCGAACCGTTCATCCAGCGGAAGTCGAATTCAAAGCGCCCGTCCCGAGGCAGGTCTATGCCCAGGCGCGACGAACCGGCCCAGTTTCTGAACGAGTCCCGCTCCGCGGCCCCGAGCCGGTAGTCCACCGTGGAGAAGCCGGAGAAGTCCCAGCGTGACAAGGCCATGGAGAAATCCACCGGGCCTTTCTTGCCCGTTACCTGCCCCCCCTCGCGGATGGAGTTGAACGAGCCGTATTCGACGAAGGCGTTCGCGGTCGGCTTCCCGGCGCCTCTCTTGGTAACGATGTTGATCACGCCGCCCATCGCGTCCGATCCCCACAACATGCTCTGGGCGCCGCGGAGGATCTCGATCCGCTCGATGTTGTCCGTCGTCAGATTGGCGAAATTGTAACTGCCGGTCGTCGCGCTGTTCACGATCGCCCCGTCAATGAGCACCAGGGTCTGGCTGGCGCTCCCGCCTCGAATTCGCACAAGGGCTTCGGTCCCCGGCCCGCCGCTGGACAGCACGGAAAGGCCCTGCGAGAGACGCAGGGCGTCCACGACGGTCTTGAACTTCTGCCGTTGCATCTCCTCGCCCGTGATCACTTCCACGGCGCTGGTGATGTGGCTGACCGGCACCGGCGTTTTCGTCGCGCTCGTCACGACCTCCTCCGTCGTCACGACCGGTGTCTCATCTTCGGTTTTTCCAGCCTCTTCCGCCAGACCGGGCGTGGGCCACCCGATCCAGAGCCCCCATAGAACGAATCCAACGAGAAATCCTCGACGACAGCGATCCGCGATCTTCCGCATTGACCCAACTCCCTTATGCTCGAAGGGATGAGAGTGAATGGTCCGACAGACGGGTCTCCTGACTCGCGGATCGTCGCGCTCCCGCGCCTTCCCAGAACTTGTGTGATGGGTGATGGGTTATGAGTGATGGGGAAAGAAGCCAGTCATTCGCTCCTTACCCATCACCTGTCACCTATCACCGATCACCGCATTTCCAGTGGCTTCGTGCGGAATGGCTCCCCGCTTACAGTGGCGGCACCGTGATGGCTTCACACCATCTTCCCCGGCGCTGTCGGTCTATTCTCCGGTAGTCCCTCCCTGATGAATGTCGCGCCCTGTCGCTGAACTGACGAGGAGTGGGCGCCTTCCCCTCGTCACTCGTCATTCGTCACGCGTCACCCGTCACGGTCTTCCTACCCGGCAACGTGACGCGCGGCAGGCCCGAGTCCGGATGACAGTCCACCAGCACCCGGCACCGGTACACCGGCTCCAGCACCTCCGACCGGAGCACCTCCTCCGGGGAACCGATCCGCACGACTTGCCCGTCGCGCAGCAGCATCAGCCGGTCGCAATACTGGCCGGCCAGGTTCAGGTCGTGCGAGGCCACGACCACGGTCAGCCCCTGCGCCTCGTTGAGGCGGCGGAGCAGCTCGCAGATCTCCACCTGATGGTGCAGGTCCAGGAACGCGGTCGGCTCGTCCAACAGCAGCACCTTGGGCTCCTGCGCGAGGGCCCGAGCGATCACGGCCCGCTGGCGCTCGCCTCCGGACACGTCGCCGACGGGCCGGCCAGCCAGGTGCAGCACGTCGGTCTCCCGCATCGCCTCCTCCGCCAACCTGAGGTCCTCCGGCCCGTCCCAGCCGAATCCGCCGAACGGCCCTCCGTGCCGGTGGTGCGGGAACCGCCCCATCAGCACAACCTCGGTGATCGTGAACGGAAACGCGAGCGCAGTCTCCTGGGGCACCAGCGCCACGGTCCGCGCCACGGCCTCCTGCTTCATCGTCCCGAGCGCCTGGCCGAACAGCGCCACGGTCCCCCGTTGCGGGCGCAGAATCCTGGCCAGCAGCTTGAGGAGCGAGGTCTTTCCGGATCCGTTCGGGCCGATCACGCCGAGAATCTGGCCGGACCGGACTTCGAAGGTCAGATCCTTCAGCACCCACCCGTCCGCGTCCAACCGGCCCGGCCCCCTTCGATAGTGAAAGGCCAGATCGTCCACTTGGTAGGCGGCTGTCGAAGCACGCGTCTCCACTGATTCCCTTCCGCCTCAGGACAGGCTCAGCCGACCCTTCCGCGCCGCGAGCAGGTAGATGAACACCGGCCCGCCGGCCAGCGCGGTCACGACCCCGACCGGCATCTCCGCCGGCGCCAACAGGGTCCGGGCGATCGTGTCGGCGGCGGCGAGGAACGCGCCCCCGACGAGCGCCGAGGCCGGGAGCAGCAGCCGGTGATCCGGGCCCAGGACGAGCCGCACCGCGTGGGGGATCACCATGCCCACGAACCCGATCATGCCGCTGACCGAGACGACCGCGCCGGTCAACAGGGCGGATGCAAAGAAGACGGTCCGCTTCACCGTCTCCACCTCCACTCCCAGGGCCCGCGCGGCTTCCTCCCCCAGCGTCAGCAGGTTGAGCGAGCGGGCCTGCCGGAAGAGCACCCAGGCGCCCAGAATCAAGTACAGGGTCAGCACGGCCAGCACCGGATAGTCCGGCGCGGTCAAGGTGCCCATCAACCAGGACATCATGCCGAAAGACCGGTTCGGGTCCATCATCGAGGTCACGAACATGATCAGGGCGGAGAAGATGGCGTTCAGGATCACGCCGGCCAGCAGCAGCGTGTGGATCGGCAGGTGCCCGTACGAGGACGCGATGCGATAGACCACCAGGATGGAGCCCAACCCGCCCAGGAAGGCGCAGAGCGGCAGGGCCGAGAGGCTCGCGACGCTCGTCCCGATCCCCAGCAGGATCGCCAGAGCCGCGCCCAGAGCCGCGCCGCTGGAAATGCCGAGCACGTAGGGATCGGCCAGGGGATTCCGCAGGAGGGCCTGGAGCCCGACTCCGACCGTCGCCAGACAGCCCCCGACGAGGAGCGCCAGCAGGATGCGGGGCAGCCGCACCTGCACCAGGATCACGCCGGTCGCGCCGGCGGATTCGGCGCCGGCCTCCCCGTCCCGCACGACGAGGCCGAGAACCCGCAGCATCTCGGAAAACCCGATCGGCTCGGCCCCGAAGCGCAGGCAGACGAGCGCGATGGCCAGGGCCAGCAAGCCAAGCCCGAGCAGCGTGACGCCCCACCGTTGCGGTGTCAGGACCGAAGACCGGCCCACCGCCCCGCTCGCCACGGAGCCACGGGAGGCGAGCCCGACCGCCGTCACATCGGTCCCCGCCCCGGGGGCGCCTGACCAGTCGCCCGTTCCCATCACGGAGAGTTCCCCCCTTCAAACGCTTCCGGATGGACGATCCGGACCAGACGGTCCAGGCCGTCCACGATCCGCGGGCCGGGACGGTTGAGGAGATCGGACGGAATCGTGTGCAGGCGTCCCTGCCTGACGGCCGACAGCATGGACCAGCGCTGCCAGAGCTGCCGATCCGCCTCCGAGATGCCCTCAGCCGAACCCACGGGGAACACGATCACCTGGGGATCCTCCTTGAGCACCTCCTCCATGTTGAGCCGGGGATAGGGAACGGCGGCGCGGGCCGCCACGTTGGTGCCGCCGGCCAACTCGATCAGGTGGTGGATGAAGCTGCCGGGCCCCACCGTGATGAGCGGCTGGCTGTTGAGCACGTAGAGCAGACGGAGTCGGGGCAGGGCCGCGGTCTTCTGTTTGACCGACGCGATCCGCTCGCGAATCCGGGCCGCAACCTGGTTGGCGGCCGGGGCCCGTTCGAACATGCGGCCGAGGGTCAGGATGTTCGACGGCACGTCCTCAATGGTCCTGGCCTCAATGATGTACACCGGGATTTTCAATTGCTCCAGCTTGCCGAGGACATCGGCGCGCATGAACTCCCGCGGAGCCAGGACCAGGTCCGGCTGCAGCGCGACGATGGCTTCGATGTTCGGACGGGCGTAGCCGACTTTCGGCCTAGTCCTGGCCTGAGGCGGGTAATCGCAATATTCGGTCACTCCCACGATCTCCTGGTCCAGTCCGATCGCGAAGAGCGACTCGGTCACGCTGGGCGCCAGGGAAACGACGCGGGCCGGGGGCTTGGCGAGGAAGATCTTGCGGCCCAGGTCGTCCACGAAGGTGCGCGGCGCCAGGTTGGCCATGAAAGGCATGCCGGTCAGGATGCCTTGCTGCCGTCGCTTCTTCATGGAGGAGAGATCCCCGTCATCCGCCTGGGCCGACCCGCAGAACAGGATCGCGAGCAGTCCCAGAAAGCCCAGCCACCGTAACCGACCGGATCGTGAATGTCGCGAGCCCAAACAAAAAATCCCCAAGGCCTTGTCAGACCCTGAGGATTGCACCCGCTCCTTCACCCTCACCCTTTCCCCAGCCCACGAGGGAAAGAAGGTCGTTCACCCGCTGCGTTGCAAAAGCAACGGGTACCCGGGCAGGTCTTCTGGCTTATGGATGCGGACCTACTCCCCGCCCCTTCCCATCTGAAAACCGTGACGCGTGATGCGTGACGCGTGACCAGTTAGAAGAGCTTTTCGCTCAATTCTGAACCTGTCACCCGTCACCCGTCACGTGTCACTGTCTTCCAGACAGTGGTGTGCGCGGGTTTCGTCTCCATTCACAGCGGCGGGACCGCGAGGGATTCACACCCTCTTCCCTTGACCCGGAACAGCCTATGTCGGAGGCCAACTCTAGGGGAGCCCCTCGAAGCTTGTCAAGGCCAAAGATTCGGCGCAGAAATGCAACAAATTGTTCGAGTAAGCACCGGAGTACTGCGACAGGTTTTTACCGGATGTCATCCCTAAGCCCGCAAAATCTCTGTGAGTGGTCATCCTGGGCCGCCAGTCGTTTTTTGGCACCGGGATTGCGTTAAATCATGCGGGCTTAAAGTACGTGGTATAAGGGAACCCACAAATCCATAGGCCTATGAAGCTGTTCAAGAGCCTCATCCTGCTGGCGATCATGACCTCCCTGCTCCTGCTGGGCCTGGACGTAGCCAGGACCCTGTGGTTGGAAAAGGAGGAGGAGCCGAGCGTCAACTACACGAGACTGACCCAACTTCCGGCCCGGACGATCGAGAGCCCGAAGGTCAATGGCTATCTGGTCCTCCTTGGTTTTGCCGTTTCCTCCTCGCTCGACCCGGTCCAGATCGGCAAGGACATGTGGGTCGAATCGGAAAGCGCCGCCGGCCATCGGTTCTTTGACTATGGCCAGCGCGCCAGAACCGAGCTTCGAGTCGAGGACGATCTCCTGAGCGAGTTGCAGCCGGGGCAGGCATCGCAGGCCGCCACTCCGGCTCACCTCTCGACGACGTTCCTGCCCGGTCTCCTCCGCCAGCATGCGGTGCTCCTCGATCGCTACCGCTTCTGGCTGTCGCTCCCTTTCCAGGACTGGGGCTACGGCCTTCCGGGCACGCCCCGCTTCGTCGAGATCGTGGCGGCGCACCGTTTGTATCTCACCGAAGGGTTCGCCCAAGGGATCGAAGCCGGCGTGGACCGGACCGTGAAGGACCTCTCGGCCTGGCGGCAGGTGCTGGCCGAAGCCAAGACCCTCCAGTTGAAGCTCCTGGCCCTCACCGTGGTCGAGGAGGACCTCGCCCTGCTGAACCAGGCCCTGCGCCGCCGGGACTTCGACCAGGACCGGCTCCCGCACCTGGCGCTGGTCCTCCGCCCGTTGACGCAATCGGAGCGGTCGCTCCGCTGGCCGATTCAGCACGAGTTCCTGCTCGGCGTGAGGCGGGCGGACCATCCGCACGTGGACGACGTGGACGGCAAGCGGGAGGAATCGGAGGTGAACCGGCGTTGGGTCGCCGCCCTGAGCGGGGTGAGCGAAGCCGCCATCCGATCGGCCGAGAGGTTCCTGCCGGCCGGCGCCCTCGTCCGGTCGAAGCTGCAGAAGCAACGGGCGCTGAACATCTGCGCCGAGTATGTCGAGGCCACGATCCAAGCGACCGACACCACGGTCGGCCCGTTCCCGCGCCTGCAGGATTACGCCCGGGCGTCCCACCGCAAACTGGTGGATTATCTGCTCAACCCGGTTGACAACGTCTTCGCTTCCAGCCCGGAGCCGGATTGGGGCGTCTTCGTCACGCGCATCCAGGAAACCGACGCCCGCCTGCGGCTGGCCGGCCTGCACCTGCGGCTGCATCGAGCCCCGACGGAAGGGAGCGTGTCCGCCCGCATCGCCCAGGCCGGGTTGAGCTATTACGACCCCTTCACCGGCCTGCCGATGCTCTGGAACCAGGAGACCGGACGGATTTACTCGGCGGGCCGGGACAAGCGGGACGACGGGGGGGACGACGAGCGGGACCTGACGCTCACGATCACGCTCCAGACGACGACCGCCGCTTCCGCCCAACCCGCACCTCCGGCCAAGAAGCGCCCAGCCCGTCGCTCATAGCGATCGCCCGCCCCACGCCGGATCTGCCTCATTGCAGCCTGCCCTTTCTCACGACCGGTAGCGGATCTTCAACGCCAAGATGGTTCCCGCCAGCACCAGGGTGACGGTGTTCGCCAGGATCACCGGCAGGGATCGAATGAAGAGCCCGTACAGCAGCCAGAGGAAGACGCCGGTGCAGAAGGTGATCAGCATGCCCAGCGAGACGTCCTCCGCGGACCGGGACCGCCAGGTCTTGAGCAGTTGCGGGATGAAGGCGATCGTCGTCAAGGTCCCGGCCGCCAGCCCCGTGAGCATGATCCAATCCATGTCCGGTCTTCTCCCGCTCTGAATAGGCTGTAAGGTCGTGGGAGGATAGACGGTTTACTCTCGCGGCACAAGCGCCGGCGAGAATCAAGCGTGCAGGCAGAGGGCACGCTGAGACAGAGGGGGGCAACCGTGCATGGCGGCTGACCGTTGGATTAGGCGGCTCGGCCCGGTGAAGCCTTCGTTCGGACCAGGAGATCCACGTCGCAATCCAGAACGTGAAGCAAGGACAAGAGCTGGTCCACGGACTTGCGGTAGTTCCGCTGATCGAGCAGGCGATAGAGCTGCGCGGCAGACGTTCGCAGCCGCCTGATGATCTCGCGCTTGGATAGAGGGCTGGCCTCGACGCGCTTCTGCGCTTCCAGCGTCAGCTTGTAGAGCAACGTATCCCGCAAACAACTTGGATCTTTGTTGTATTCCAGCACTTGCTCGACGTGGACAGTTCCCTCCTTGCCGGAAGCAAGCACATAGGTGAAGCCTTCCCGTCCCAGCTCTTTGTCCACGAACAGTCGAACAATCGGGTCGGCGATGCTGGGTTGAGGCTCCACCTTCGAGTATGGGAGCGGGAACGTTTTCCGCGTCGTCTTCACCTCGAACACCTTCTTGCGATTGTTGAAGGTGACTGACCGGATATTCATAACAGCCCCTCCGCTTCCAACTCTTCAAGCAACTTGCGCACTCGCCGCGTCGCCTGACCCTTCATCGGTTTCCGGTTATCCAAGTCCCATTTCACGATGAGCTTCCCATTGCGGTACACGTGCACGTGCCGAGGAGGGCGATCGCCCTTCCAGGTGACCAGGACATAGCCACCCCGGCGAAGCTTTCCCATAAATGAACGCTACCCTATACGGTAACACTTGTCAATCGCCTGACAGAGTATGGCTCAAGCGACCGACGACAATCGGGTGAACCGTGTCAGGAATGGTCGGTGAAGGACGGAATAGAGAATGAGAAGTAGCTAACGTGGGTGGCCTAACGGGTGGGCGCTGAGCCGCCGCCGGATCATCGGCTCGGATGTAGGCCACCGCTGCGAGGACTGCTCTCGACCTGACGGCGTGAATCGCAACTGCAACGGTCACTCCGCCGCCAGCAGGCTGTCAGCCTCAGCCAGGATGACCCCCTCCCAGAAAACTAGGCCAGCCAAAACTGGGAAAATCGGCTAAGCTTGCAGCCCTCCAACTCAGGAGGGCGCATCATGAAAAAGAGCAAGTTTTCGGAAGAGCAGATCGCCACGGCCCTG
>JBFLWP010000022.1 GCA_040757595.1 Nitrospirota bacterium
TTCAGCGCCTCGCCGACCTTGAGGATCGCTTCGAGTCGGCGTTGCTCACCAAGAGCCTCAAGGAGGAGCGTTTCCTCACCCTCGATGAGGTCACCAAGCGTCTGGGCTTGTGAGCTACGGACTGGAGCTCTCTGAAGTGGTCTATGCCAGGCTGGAAGACCTGGGTGCCAGCGATGCCAAACGGCTCCGACAGGTCTTCCTGAAGATCCTGAGTCTCCGCCGTTCACCACGTCCTCCCGATTCCGAACAACTGAGCCACTTCACCTACCGGGGCCTGGCCGGCTTCCGTGCCACCCAAGGCGAATACCGGATCATCTACGCGATCGACGAGAAGGCCAAGATCGTCAAGATCGCCCGGATTCTCCACCGCGACCGCGACTACCGCGAGCTCGATCAACTGTAAAAGACCTGCCCCCTCTCATCCCCGTTGACTTGACGATCCCAAAACCTCACGGACTTTGGAACGTAAGGCATCCGGCGAACAGGGCTTGGGAAGAAAGGCGCTGTCCTCCTTCGAGTTGGGGCCCGTTGCCGGGAGGCCAGCCTCATCGCTGGAGAGGTAAAGGACCTGAATCTGTGGACGGAGGGCGCGCACACGAGTGGCAAGCTCTCGGCCGTTCATGTCGGGCATGTGGATGTCCGTGAGGAGGAGGTGGATGGGGCCTAGGTGTTGCTGGCACAGGTCCAGGGCACGGCCGGCGTCGTTTCCTTCCAGCACCGTGTACCCAGCCTTTGTGAGGATGCTTGAGAGCAACCGCCGGACGAGGGGCTCATCATCGATGACGAGGATAGTCTCAGCCTCTGAGGGAGTGGACTCTGGCATCGGATTCCTCCTCCCGTGCGTCCCGGTCTGGGAGGCGACTGGTTCGCAGGAGGTTGGATACGAAAGGCAATATATACTACTATACAAACTAAATAAAGGCATATATACGGTTTTTCCGCCTGCTGGTTGTTGCCATACTCTCCGGCATGTCTGGAGGGTCTATGGGTACCAGGGAGCAGCTCGGCAGGCGGATCAGGGACCTGAGGAAGAAGCGAGGGCTCACTCAGGAGCGATTAGCCGAAGCCGCCAGTGTGGATGTGAAGTATCTTGGAAGCATCGAGCGCGGGCGGGAAAATCCGACGATTGGGACTCTTGAGAAGCTTGCCAATACCCTTTCCGTGAAGATGCATCAAATTCTTGACTGTGAGCACGAGGTCACGGGGAAGAGGTTGTTGCAGAGACGCATCGCCCAGGTGCTTCGCGAATGTGATGAGAGGGAGCTGCAGATCATTCTCAGGCTTGTCCGGTCCATCAAGGACTAGCTCCGCCCTTACGCTCTGTCTTGGCGGTGCGTCGGCAGACTCGAGCATGCCTTCTTTTCGAGTTGCCAACGCCCTCCCAGCCTTCTATCCTAAGGGCAACGGGGGGAAGGGCCTGCTGGAGGCAACGCTGTTGGCTGTCTATCGGAAGTAGTCACTGTGCGGCTCAAGTTGTATCTTGATACATCGGTCCTTGGGGCCATCTGTGATCCTGGCCCGGAAGAACGGCTGACGGCTACTCGCCGCATCCTGGACGGACTCAAGGCGGGCTCCTGGGAGGGATATATTTCAGCGCTCGTCCTCGAAGAGGTATCGAGAGCCCATGTGTCTTTACGACGGAAGATTGCGGCAGAGCTGGAGAAGAGCCCTTTGACGGTGCTGGAGGAATCGGAAGAAAGCGTGGCGCTTGCCCAGGCCTACATTGAAGCAACCGCGATCCCGTCTGATTATGAAGACGATGCCAGACATATCGCCATTGCGACGCTCAATGACATCAGCGTGATCGTCTCGTGGAATTTTCGTCACATGGTCAATGTCGAACGGAAGCGGCGGATCAACAGCGTCAATCTGCGCGAAGGGTTCCCGCTCATTGATATTGTGTCACCCTGGGAGGTCAGCGATGAAGAAGCGTGAGGCGGAAGCAGAACCGTGGGAGACGCCTTCCTTGGAATGGATTCATCGGGTGCGGCGTGAACGCCAAGCGGAACGCCGGGGCCGCCCGATCGTTCCCCTATCCAGGAAGGAGACAGAGCGGCTGGCCAAGGAGTACGGGCTGAAGGTCGTGCGGCCGGTCACCGCGAATCAGTAGCGGCACCGCGCCCTGGTGCAGGATTGCAGCTCCTTCAATGGGAGTCTGGAAAGGGCCATCGTTGAGTGTGGCCGGCACTGCCCCGATAACGATCGGGAAGTCCCTGTCGCTCGAACGCGTTACCGGGAAATGGACCGCAACCGCGGCTTCGCGCCGCTCCGTCGAGACTCGTCTATCGTGCAACCTAGGCCTTTGGCCAGTACCGACCGAGCATCTTCTCTGAAATCTCGATTTCGCCGGTTGTCGCTCGCGCAAACACCCGGACCTCTTCAAGGATACGGGTGATCTCTTCGTCCATCATGCCAAGTTCCCGCAAGAAGTTCCCGAGCTCCACTTCTCCCCTGCATGGCTGAGCGCCCTTGAGGTGCTCGCCAGCATCCTGGCCCACAAAGGCGACCCAATAGGTCGGAACGCCCGCCTGAGGCGCTCCCAGGGAGCGGGAGATGGTGAGGTCTCCTTTGGCCATAAGAGGGCTGCAGCTCGCTTCAGACTATCAAGTTGCATGCCATGCCGAACAGAAAGGAATGGAGAGCAACAGACATGGCCTCTTCTTTTAAAGCTTGACACATTACGGCCCTGGCAAGCCACCGGAGACATACCGCGATCCCGGAGAACCTCTCATGGCACCCCGTCTGTTCTTCAATCGGCTTTGGTCGGAAGGCCTTCCAGCCGATACCGCTTTAAGGCAGGAAGATGGGGAAGGAGGCTTCGCATGGTCGCAGTACTGGTCAATGGACAGGGTGCCAGTCGGGTTCCTGGAGTCCCGGCTCTCTTTGAGTCCGAGCCGGCGCTGCAACCTTCTGTTCCTGCCGCGCCGATGTCTCCTCCATCGTCCCTGGGGGCGGCACCGTATCAGTGTGCGGGGTCGGACCGTGGCAAGAAAACCATCCTGCTGGCCGAGGACCAGCCGGGCCTCCAGCGGTTCCTGCGGATCGTGCTGACCAACGCAGGGTATCGGGTGCTTTCTGCGTATCATGCAACCCAAGCCGTTCACATTGCGCAGGAGTACCAAGGTCCCATTGATCTTCTACTGACTGACATCTTCATGCCCGATATCTCCGGGGTGGAACTGGCCGTCGGCATGCGGATGCGGCACCCCGAAATCAAGATCCTCTACATCTCCGGGGTCGTGGATCGGTCAGCCGTTTTTCGTCCAGAGACAGATCGCACCATACGATTCCTCCAGAAACCCGTTTCCACTGAAACTCTGCTTGAGACCGTGCGAGCACTTCTCTGGACGGTGCCTGAAGAAGACGTGGTATGAACCGCCCTTCCCTGCTCCACCCTCCTCTGTCGGAATGATGAACGGATCGGGAAGCAAGGCTTCTCAGGATCCCGGCTGGTCAAGGACGGCGCGGACCTTGGAGGCGAGCGTCTCCTGGGTAAAGGGCTTCTGGAGAAACGCCGTGCCCGGATCAATGATGCCGTGGTGCACGATGGATTCGCTCCCGTACCCGGACATGTAGAGGACGCGGAGATCGGGGCGGCTGGACGTGAGGCGCTCGGCAAGCTCGGGGCCGCTCATCTGAGGCATGACCACGTCGGCCAGCAAAAGGTGGATCGGCCCTTCATGGGAGTTGCTCACGAGGAGGGCTTCAAATCCGTGCCGGGCCGCAAGCACCGTGTAGCCGAGCGCGGCCAGCTCCGTTGAGACGAGCTCGCGGATAGCCGGCTCGTCTTCTACGAGAAGGATCGTCTCCGTGCCGCGGGGTATGACTCGGACGGAAGGCTTCTCGTGGATCGGGGAGACCTCCTCATTGACCCGCGGGAGATAGATTTTGAATGTCGTGCCCCGTCCTGGCTCGCTGTACACAAAGATATACCCACCGCTCTGCTTCACGATCCCATAGACCGATGAGAGCCCCAGGCCCGTACCCTTGCCCTGGGTTTTGGTCGTGAAGAAGGGCTCAAAGATGCGCGCTTGGGTCGCGGCATCCATTCCCACCCCGGTATCGCTCACGGCCAGCATCACATACGGCCCTGGAACAACGACTTGCCCCCGCCGCTGCGGTTCGGTCATCTCGATATTTGTAGTCTCAATCGTGACTCGTCCGCCCTGCGGCATGGCATCGCGCGCATTGGCAGCCAGGTTCATGAGAACCTGCTCTACCTGCCCCTGGTCGGCCTTGACTGCACCAAGATTCGGGGCCAGGGAAACCGCTAAATCAATGTCCTCGCCCAGGAGCCGGCGGATCATCCCGCCGATGCCGCCGATGACGGCATTCAGATCAAGGACCCTTGGGTCAAGGACCTGCTTGCGGCTGAAGGCCAGAAGCTGGCGCACGAGGAGACCCGCGCTCTCCGCCGCCTGTCTGATCTGCCCGAGGTTTGTCGCCACCGTGCGGTCCTGTCCGAATTGCTCCCGCAAGAGCTCGCCATACCCCTGGATCACCATCAGGAGGTTGTTGAAGTCGTGAGCCAGGCCTCCGGCGAGCCTCCCGATCGCCTCCATTTTCTGCGACTGGCGCAGCTCCTCCTCCAGTTCAGCTTGCCGCTCACGGCGAAGGTAGCTGTCATAGAGCACGCCGATGGCCTGGGTGAGGATCTCAATTGCGGCCTGTTCCGCCCCGGTGTATCCGCCCGGCCGATTCGCGACTCCGATCATGCCCACAACCTCTGACCCTCGGAGGATGGGGACCCCCAGGAAGTGACGCAGCGGCGGGTGGCCTGGGGGGAGTCCCCCTGAGCGGGGATCGGTCCCTGGCTCATTGGCAATGACCACCGTACCAGTCGTGATGATGCGTCCAAAGAGATTCTCCAGGTTGGTGAACTCCAGGTACCCTTTCTCCTCGTACGTGCGCATCGCGCGTTCATAGAACTCGCGGTTGACAGCAGCGTTCCAGACGATGCCCTCGTGCGCGAGAACCCGCAGCACCGGCCCCTCCATAACCACGCCGATGAATCCGTACTCGCTCTCCGTCAGACGCAACGCGCCACGGAGGAGTCTCGTGCTCGCCTCCCGCCAATCACCGTTCTCATAAAACGCGGTCATGGTCTCGCTGATGAGCTGCAACTGGCTGGTTTTGGCGTGGAGCGAGGCTTCGGCGCGCTTGCGCTCCGTGATGTCTTGGATGGTGCCGAAGATGCGGCGGGGCTGGCCGGACTCATCCCGCATGACATGTCCCCGGCTATGGACAACCCGAATCTCGCCGTCGGGCCGCACCACGCGGTATTCCACGTCGGGACCCGGCCCGCCCCGAAGCGCTTCCGTCACAGCGCGGATAATGATGCCCCGATCTTCGGGATGGATGAATTCCTGGAACTGGGCGAAATGGAGGAGGCGTTCGTGCGGCCGGAGTCCGAAGATGCGGTAGGTTTCGTCCGACCAGGTGAGAAGATCGCTCGCGAGGTCGCGCTCCCAGTAGCCCAGGTGCGCGATGCGCTGGGCTTCGCCCAACTTCCGCTCGCTTTCCTTGAGCGCATCCTCTGCGCGCTTGCGCTCGGTCACGTCGCGCGTGATGCTCAGGACCGACGCAATCCGGCCAGCGCCATCTCTAAGGGGGGCCGCCTGGGTCTCCAGCGATCGCAGGGTTCCGCGGAGCCCAATGATCCGAAATTGGAGAGTTCCCGGCCGGCCCTGCATCACGGAGTCATGCAGGGCTTGGAACGCCGGGCGGTCTTCAGGATGCACCAGGCGGATGACCGGGCGTCCGATCACCGCCTCGGGGGAGTCGGCTTCCACCATGGAAAGGCCCGCCGGGTTCATCTCCAGGAGCGTACCGTCCGGTGCGACCACCTTCACGCATTCGGGTTCGCTTCCGATGATTGCGCGGAGCCGTGCCTCACTCTCCCGGAGCGCCTCTTCCGTCCGCTGCTGCTCCGAACGAATCTGCTTGATGAGGAAGAGAACCAGCGACGCCACCACCGCGGAGATGCAAGCGGCGGTCAAGGGGTAGTCCCAGGCGAGCCGCCCATGGATGAGGTAGCTCATGGGAAGGCTCATGAGCACGGACAGGGCGACGGCAATCCAGAGGAAGTGCCAGAGATTGATGCGGGAGAGTCTGCTGAGGAGGAAGGAGGCCGGATGCGTCCGACGCGGTGAGGAGGTCACGGGGTCACCGCTCGTTCCGGCTCCTGGCGACAAGACCGGCCTGTCTTGCGGAAAGCCATGCGCCTGTCCTTCATGCGCAGGTATGTAGGTGAGGAAATGTAGGGGAATATATCCCAATACGATGGTGGAGCGCAATCTGCTCGAACGCCATCGGATGCTTAAGGATGGAGGGTACGAGGGGCCACGCGCTTCAGTTGCCACGAAAATCGATCCGCGTGACCCAGATCGTGCGGTTGTGTATCATGGCCGGCTTGATACCAGGAGGCAGGATATGCCCAAAATAAAGCCGCTCACGCCGCGTGAGCGCCAAGTACTCCAAAGAGTGGCCCGGGGCCTGAGCAATCGGGAAGTGGGGGAGCGGTTGGGAATAAGCGTACGGACTGCTGAGGTGCACCGGTTCAATATTATGAGAAAGCTCCGAACTCGGAATGTGGCTCAGTTGCTACGGGCAGCGCTCAAACGGAGGCTGGTGACGATCAAGGATCTCCTCCCACCCATCAAGCGACGGAGAAGGTCCTGACGACTATCCTCCACCGCGTGCCAGCGTCTCCCGGATGATCTGAAGCAGCTTGTGAAAACTTACGCCCTTCTGAACGAAGGGCGCGTCTGGGGGCAGACGATCTAAGGCGATCAGCAGCTCGCGGGGATAGCCTGACCAATAGAGTATTCTTATGTCTCCGTGAATCCGGGCAAGCTCTGCAGCCAGGTCGGAGGCCAGGAATCCCTCAGGCTCTGGCACCGTCAGGAGGAGGTGGATCGGGTCTGCATGACTCAGCGCGAGCGCCAGCGCCTGGGTCGCGTCCCCGGCGGTCAAGACGGTATAGCCGGAGCGCTGGAGGATCGCTTCGATGACTTTCTGCACCTGTGGCTCAGGGTCGAGAACCAGAATCGTTTTGGCTTCTGAGCGGTGTGATCCCGAAGCTACAAGCGTGCGGGCAAGACAACGGCGCTCTCTCGTCCGACGATCCCCGAGCCGATGGTCCCCTCTGCGCCGCTCGCAGATGCGGCGCTCAAGGCCTGCCCAGCTTGTGGCGGAAGATTCCCTCGACCGCCGATCATGGGACCGCCGGTCGCCTCCCCGGCGATCAGCTTGTCTGCGATCGTCCCGGCGTCGTTCCTCGATAGGAGCCGACCCCATGCATGACCTTGAGGCCCGAAGCTTGGTGCGCGTTCGGCGAGAAGCTAACCTGATAGGCGGATTATCGTAACATCGGCCGACCGAATCAAGAGGGTAGCACGTAATCCCGCTTGAAGCTCCCGAAGAACGCTTCGGCGATGCCATTCGACTCCGGGCTGCGTCGGGGCGTGTGGCGCGCGATCAGCCTCGTCGCCTGGACGACCGGGCGAAACCGATGCGAGGTGAGCGCGTGGGGCTCGGGCTGGTTCTTGTCATGATGAAATCATCGATCAGCAGTTGTTACCCTCTCTGTTGCCCTCTCTTCAGGGTATTACCCTTTCTTCTTCCAAGCCGCTCCGGGACCACGGCCCAGGCATTTCACACGCCTGCCTTGCGCAGATCACGGAGGACCTTGCGCACCATGTCCCGGCTCACGCCCGGACAGGCACGCTCGACATCGGCAAGCGTAAATTCGCCGGGAAACGCCATGATGGCCTGTGCGATGAGGTCGGTCTTGGCCCCACGGAGACTTTTCACGAAAAATCGCCTTTGGATGCCCCGCCCGGCAGGGCGGGGAGGAAAAAGGCGGCTGCCGGAGGCAGCACGGATCATGGAAAGTGGTGGCATGGCGACCCGGCGAGCCAGCCACTGCGTCTATGACACGCGCTACCACCTGGTCTGGGCGCCCAAGTACCGCAAGTGGGTTCTTCAGGGAGAGGTGCGAGAACGGGTGCGGGAGCTGTTTCTGGAGATTGCCTGGCATCAGGGGTTTGAGATGGAAGAGTTGGAAGTCGTAAAGGCCATGTGCATGGGTTTCTGAGCTTTCCTCCGAAATACTCGATCGGGCAGGGAGTGGGGCTGTTCAAGGCGGTCAGTGCACGAGAGATTCGGGAGGAATTTCCCGGAGTACGCAAGCAGCTGTGGGGCGGGGAGTTTTGGGAAGAAGGGTATTTTGTGCGGACGGTGGGAGACAAGGTGACGGCCGATGTGATCAAGAAATACATTCGGTTTCATGAGGCGAAGAAGATTGGCGCTGAACAATTAGACCTCTTCTAGCAGGCTGCAGAAAAACTCGCTCGTTCATTGGGTGAAACCCGCAGGAAGCACGATTTTCATCTCGATAAGTGAAATGCCTTGGCGCGGGCTGTTCGCCTGTCCTGATCGAAACAAACGCGGTTTTCGAGCAAGTCAGAGGTCGTTCCAGGCACTGAAGTTCACGCTTCAGAAGAGGCTAAAAAACGTTTTTCCGCAGCCTGCTAGAAAGCCCCGCCCGGAAGGGCGGGGTTCTTTACTGCTCCGAAAGGTCAGCTCCACTTCAACAATGGGTCGGAGTTGGCTGGCGTGCGGACCTTGCGGAGCAGGGCGCCGGTGAACTCGACCAGGTAGTGCAGCTTGATCTCGCGGGGGTGGGCGACGGAATAGCGGCCAGGCGAAATGAAACTCGCAAACTTGACCGGCTGATGGTACCAGTCGAGGTAGGCGTAAACGGACGGAGCCGGCAGGAGAAAAGGCAGTGCTCACGAGTTCGCCGGAGTAAGGTAAGGTTGATCCAGTGGAGATTGACGTTTCTACGGCAAGAAACCGGAGAGAAGCGGGGCTAGCCGCAAACCGGGGATTCTGGCTCGTTGAGGCCGTCTGGTCGGAGAAGGCCACAGGCCAGGGCATCGCGGTGCAGCTCGACACGGGTCTGGAGCCCTAACTTGTCCTGTAGACGGGCCCGATAGCTCTCGACTGACTTGATGCTGATCGCGAGACGTTCGGCCACCTGACGGTTCGTATGCCCCTGCGCGACCATGGGCAGGACTTCTCGCTCCGCTTGCTCAACACACTGGCGCGACGGTGGCCGGTGGAATCGTCGACGGGCGGAGCGTCACCAAGGACCGCGTGGGCCAAGGCCTCCCGGCAGATCGAACAGAGATGCCGCTTGCCGCTGGCCACGGCCCTGATTGCCGTCAACAACTCGGTATGATCAGCCATCTTGACCACGTAGCCGGTCGCACCGACGTCGAAGGCGGCGCGCACACAGGCCGGGTCTTGGTGCGTCGAGAGCACCAGAATCCGCATCCGAGGACAGCGCTGCCGGATCAATGGGATCAGGTGGAGTCCCCCGACCTTTGGCATCGAGAGATCGAGCAAGACCAGGTCCGGCTGGGCCTTGTCCGACATCTGGACGGCCTCCTCGCCGTCGGCCGCCTCCGCGACGACCGTCATATCCGGTTGGACGCCGATCAGCAGCCGGAGCCCGGCTCGGAGGACCGCATGATCGTCCACAATCAGTAGACGCACCGGTACGGCGAAGGCTCCCACTCCGACGGGTTCTCGTCGCCCACGCGCGTCCCTCGCCCTCCCTTCGAGTCCATGGTCACGGTTCCTCCCATGATCGGAGGGCTCCTGCCCCTGTCTGCTCACAGCGGCACCTCGGCGAAGCAGCCGTCTCTGCTTTATGCCTCTCTCGCTCGGAGCACCGCTCAGCCGAGACCATGTGCCGCTCGGCGGCTATGTTGGCCATGTGGGCACAGCCTTCACCCTTCCGTGAGGAGGAGGCACCGCGTCATTGACGGTCCAGTTTTGTCTTGCCGTGTTCGGGACGGTGACACCCCTCCGCCTGGTTACCAGGCGGGTGGGAGCGACAGCACCTCAGGATGATCGGAACTACAAACACGCTGAACAGGATCAAGAGCCCGATCCGGAAATCCAGAGTGGAGTCAGAACGAACCTGCCTGGATCCTCCCGACCCTCGGGGGGAGTCCAGCGTTCGACGCGACCACACGGAGCTGCGACCGTGAGGGCGTCGCCGGACACGGCTCACGGCACACGCGCGTCGCGTCCGATCTCGACCAACCGCGAGCCCATATCGCAAGCGGGTACCGGACGGCCGAATCGGTATCCCTGCATGACGAAGCACTGCCCGGCGCGGAGCGCCGCTTCCTGTTGTTCGGTTTCCACGCCCTCGGCAATCACCTTCAGGTTGAGGCTGTGAGCCAGGGCAATGATGGTGCTGGCAATCATGGCGGCCTGGGGATCAGCAGGCAGGTCCCGCACGAAGGATTGGTCAATCTTCAGGGTATCCACGGGGAGCTGGGCCAGATAGTTCAGGGACGAATAGCCGGTTCCAAAATCGTCTATCGAGAGGTGGACCCCCAGCGCCTTAAGGGCACGCAGCGTGGCGATGGATTCCTCCACGTTCTGCATGACCATGCTTTCGGTCAGTTCCAGTTCCAGGCAGTGTGGGTCCAGACCGGTTTCCTGGAGCACCTGGCTGACCAGCGCCGCGACATCCTGGTGTTGGAACTGTCGGGCCGAGAGGTTGACCGCGATGCGCAGCGGGGGCACTCCCATCGCACGCCAGGCCTGGGTTTGCAGGCAGGCCGTCCACAGCACCCAATGGCCAATCGGGACAATGAGGCCGGTCTCCTCGGCGATGGGGATGAATTGGGTGGGAGGGATCAGACCCAAGACCGGATGTCGCCAGCGCGCGAGGGCTTCAAGGCCGATTACCCGACCGGATGTGAGATCGATCTGCGGTTGATAATGCACGAGGAACTCATGGCGATCCAGCGCCTTGCGGAGACCTGTTTCCAGGTTGAGTCGCTCTAGCGCCTTGGCATTCATGTCGGCCGTGTAGAACCGCGCGACGTGGCCGCCCAACGCTTTAGCCTGGCACATGGCCGTGTCGGCCAGTTGGATCAGGCCATCCGGGTCCGTCGTATCGGACGGGTACAGAGCGATGCCGATGCTGGCCGTGACGTACACGTCAGACCCTTCAATTGGTGCCGGCTCCGAGACCGTCTCCAGCAGGTGCTGGGCGACCGAGGAGGCCTCTTGTGGAGAATGGAGCCCGGTCAGAATGATGGCGAACTCATCGCCGTCGAATCGCGCGACGGTGTCCCCGTCCCGCGCGCAACGGAGCAGCCGCTTGGCCACCTCCCGCAGCAGCACATCCCCCGCTCGATGGCCCAGCGTGTCGTTCATCAGCCGGAAGCGATCCAGGTCGAGGATCAACAGGCCGACGAACTGCCGATGGCGCTTCGCCTGCGCGAGCGCTTGCTCCAGCCGGTCTCGGAACAGGACGCGGTTCGGCAGGTCCGTGAGGGAGTCGTAGGAGGTGAGGCGGAGCAGGAGCTGCGCCGTGCGCGTGCGCTCGGCCACCTCCACCAGGACCGCGCGGAGCAGGAGGAAGCTCCGGGCTTCATCGGAGACAACCAGCTGAACGGAGACGTCAACGGGGTACAAGCTGCCATCGGCACGGCGGTGCGTGCCGCGAAACGTCAGCCTGTCCCGCTTGCCTCCCAGCACCGGCGCTACCAGGGATCGGAAAGACCCCGGGTCGAAGCCAGACAGCACCTGAAGCGGCGTCATCGTCAGCATTGCCGCGCGCGAATAGCCAAGATTGCGCACCGCCCCGGCGCTGACGTACCGGTACCCGAGCGTCTCCGCGTCCACCGCATAGACCTCGTGGAGGCTCGCCTCGACGACGGCGGAAAGATCGGTCATGCTCTCCCTGTCGCACCCGGGGCTCACGGAGCCGTCGGCCCATCCAGCAGCTTCTGGACCATCCGCAGCAGGGCCTCTCTGGAGAACGGTTTCTGAAGAAAAGCGGTGCGGGGGCTCCGCCCCGCCTCCCCAATGGCCTCCCCACCACCGTAGCCGGACATGAAGAGCACCTTCAGGTCCGACCGCTCACGTAATAAGATCTCGGCCACCGCCGGGCCGGTCATGCCGGGCATCGTGACGTCGGTGAGCAGCAGGGGAATCGGCCCAGGATGTGCCCGACTGAGGCGGAGGGCCTCCAGACCGCTTGCGGCCTCAAGCACCCCATAGCCGAGGCTCTCCAGCATCATGCGAAACATCCCGCGGACTTCGTGTTCGTCCTCCACCAGCAGGATCGTCGTGGTCTCAGTCTCTTGCAGCGGGCGAGCCTGGTCAGGTCCGACCGTGCGAAGGGTCTCGTCGAGGCCCGGAAGATAGATCGTGAAGGTTGAGCCTTTGCCCGGCTCGCTTTCCACAGTCAGGTATCCCCCGCTCTGGGCGACGATGCCGTGGGCCGCCGAGAGCGCGAGTCCGACTCCGTGCCCGATGGGCTTCGTCGTGAAGAAGGGTTCAAAGATCCTGGGCAGGTTTTCTGGGGCGATCCCGTGGCCCGTGTCCGTGATGGCGAGCGCGGCGTATCGGCCTGCCGGGACGTCGGCCGGTTGGCTTGGACGCGCGTCAGCGAGCTCGACATTGGCCGTCTCGACGGTCAGCCGTCCGCCCTCCGGCATGGCTTCGCCCGCATTGCGAACGAGCGCTTGGACGACCTGATCGAGCTGACCGGGATCGGCCTTGACCGGGTCGAGATCCGGCGCGAGGCGGTAGACCACTTCGAGCTTGTCCCCCGTCAGCCGCTTGAACCGTGCAGGATCGGCAACGAGTCTGTTCAGATCCAGCACCGTCGGGTACAGGACCTGTTGCCGGCTCCAGGCCAGCACCTGTTGGACCAGCGCCGCGGCCCGCTGCGCGGCTTGACGGACCTCGCCGAGGCTGGCGCTCACCGCGTCCCGGGGCGGCACTTTGCCGAGGGCCAGCTCGCTGTACCCGAGGATGACGGTCAGGAGATTGTTCAAGTGATGCGCCAGGCCTCCGATCACTCGATCGAGTTGCCGCTCCCCCTCGAAGCCGGGGCGCGGGTCGGCCCGTGATGGCCCCGCGCCGGGCGGCGGGTCTTCATGAATCGGCCGCACCGTCGCGGCCACCAAGAGCCCTCTATCCGCCTCGATGGGGGACAGCCAGACGGTGACGGGAAACTCCGTGCCATCGGCTCGCAGGCCGCAGAGGCGTCGTCCCGCTCCGATCCACCCCGGAGTGGGCGCGGAGAAGTAGGTGCGGCGATGGTCGTGGTGCCGCTCCCGGAATTGGAGCGGGAGCAAAGTCTCAACCGACTGCCCGACCAGCGTTCCGCTGGGATAGCCGAAGATCTGCTCCGCCCGGGCGTTGGCGAGCACAATGCGGCCGTCACGATGGGCCACGACCGTGGCGTCCGGAAATGCTTCGACGACGTGTCGGAGGGCGACCTGCTGCTCGATCCATTCCTTCATGGCTCCGTCCTCTCTCCCTGGTGGCGCCCGTTCCCCGGCCAGTCACGCGCCTGGCACGAGGACGCGGGGGACGTTCCGCTCTTGTCAGGGCTCGGCGCCCAGGAGCAGCTTGACCATGACCGCAAGCTCCACCTGATGCAGATCCACCGGTTTATGCAGGACATCGAAGGCCCCCAGGTCCAACGCCTCCTGCAGGAGCGGTTCGTCCTGGCTGGCGGTCACCACGATGGCGTTCAGCGAATCGGCCGGCGCCGTCGGGGCCTTGAGCCGCCGCAGCACCTCCACGCCGTTCATCCCCGGCATGTAGAGATCCAGCAGAACCAGGTCCGGCGGGTCTCGGCGAATCAGAGCCAGGGCGTCGGGTCCATTGGAGGCCGTCCGGATTCGGTAGCCCCGGCTGGCCAGGAATTCCCCCATCAAGGCGGCAATCTCCGGCTCGTCGTCCACGATCAGGATCGTTGCGGCCTTGGGGGCCGATCCCCCTTCCGGACCGAGGTGACGCGAGCCCAAGCTAGGCCTCCCAGCCTGTTTGCCGACCTGCTGCAAGGCCCGAGTGATCAGGTGCATCAGGTCGTCCAGCTTGAGCCCCTTGCGGAGCACCTCGGTGATGCCGAGCCGGCGGATACGACTGTCCATGTCGGGCGCCAGACGCTCCGCGACCACGAGCAGGGGGACCTGCGGAGCCCGAGCCCGGAGGGTCGCCAGCGTCTCCAGACCCGGCCTGCCCGGCAGACTCAGATCAACCAACAGGAGGGCCGGCGCCGGTCCGTCGAGAAGCCGGACGGCCTGGTCCGCGGTGTCGGCTGTCACCACCTCATGCCCATAGGCTCGCAGCGCCCCGCAGAGCGTCTCTCGAAACTTCTCTGGTGCAACCGCAACTGCAATGCCTGCCATGTTCGCCTGTTCCCCCATATCAGGCACGGATCAGGTGCCCGCGTCCTGCGGTGATTCGTCTGATGTGACCGGCAGCCGGACGACAAACGTCGTGCCACGGCCAACCTCCGTGTCATACGAGACCGTCCCCTTGAGCGTCAGCATGATGGACCTCACGGCCCAGAGTCCGAGGCCGGTCCCCTTGCCCGGCGGTTTCGTGCTGAAGAACGGCTCGAAAAGCTTGGCCCGATGTTCCGGCAGGACACCCGGTCCGTCGTCGGCGATGCGCACCTCAATCCATCGGTCCCCCTCGCCGTGTCGTTCTTCCCCCGACGCGGCGCCCTCCGTGTCGGTCACCCGCGCCGTCGTGACCGTCAACGTGCCCCGCCCGTGCGCCCCCACCATCGCATGGACGGCATTAAGCATCAGGTTCAAAAACACTTCGTGGAGCTGGCTTGGGTCCGACAGGATCCGGGGTAAGTCCTCCGCCCACACTCGCTCCACCCGGATTTGGTTCTTCATGAACTCGTTGGCCAGGAACTCCAACACCTCTCCCAGGATGATCTCCACCGAACACCACTCCTGATGCGGCGGAATGGGCTTGGCCAGCGACAGAAACCGTTCTGCCACGGCCGTCATCCGGTGCGCCGCCGCCTCGATCTTCTTCAGGTCCTCCCGTGCGCCGTCCTCGTCGTGCAGGGTCATTTTTTCCTCGAGCAACTGGAGCCGGCCGGTCAGGACGAATAGGGGATTCTTCAGCTCATGGGCGATCCCGCCTAACAGTTGGCCCAGCGTCGCCAGCCGCTCCAGGCGCCACGCCTGGGCTTCCATCAACTTGGCGGACGTGAGATCCCGCGACACGGACACCAGGCCCGTCGTGCGTCCCTCGCAGTCGCGAATCGGGGAAACCGATAGCCACCGGGGAAAGCGAGACTCGTCCTTGCGCAACCCCGTCACTTCGCCGGACCAGCCGGTGTCCTGGGCCGCGGTCAGGATCGCCGCATACGGTTCGGTGCGTGCGGCCTCCGGATAAAGGAGGCTCGCCGGTTGCCCGATCAGCTCTTGCGGCGAATAGCCGAACATGCGCACGGCGGCAAGGTTGAGGTAAGTGATGAGACCCTGCGCATCGGTGAGGATGACGGCGTCGTCCGCCGCCTCGATTGCTTGCAAGAGCACCCAAGCCTTGGCGTCAGCCTGCTTGCGCTCGATGAAAAGTCCGATTTGGGTGCCGATCGCGGCCAGCGCGCCCAGCAACAGATCGTCGGACGCCGCGATCTGCTCGCTGAAGAACTCCAGGACCCCGACCACCGCTCCTTTCTGGAGAATCGGGATTCCCACGCAGGCACGCAAATTGGCCGTCTCGGCCACCGTGGCGCGAGGCAGGTTGTCATCCTGGCCGACGTCAGGCACCCAGACCGGCGCACCCGTGGCCCAGACCCGGCCGGGCAGCCCGATCCCCGGCGCCCAGGTGCACTGCCTGGTCATCGACTCGAAGTCTCCCGTGGGAGACCCTGGCCGGTGCCAGCACGTCATGCACGACAGCATCCGGGTTCCGGCCTCCACGCGCCAATACGCGCCGGCAGCCCACCCACAACCATCGCCGATGGCCTTCAGGATGGATGGCATCGCATCCTCCACGCTCGCGGCCTCGGCCAGGATTTGCGTCACGGCAAATTGCATGCGCTGCCGACGATCCGCGCGCACCTGCTCCGTCACGTCGCGCACCACCGCGGTGTAGCGCCGCCCCTCCGGGGTCTCAACGGCCGACAACGCGATGTCCGCGGAAAACTCCTCCCCGTCCGCCCGAAGGCCCGTGACCAGCCGGCCCACGCGCTGGAACGGTATGGCCGAGCCGGCGCGGACCAGCGCGGCGAACTGTGCGTGATGGAGGGCGCGGAAGCGCTCCGGGATGAAGCGATCCAACGACTGCCCGATGGCGTCGGCCGCCGCACAGCGGAAGATCGTCTCCGCGGCAGCATTGAAGAGCACGATCCGCCGATCCGCGTCCACGGCGACGATCGCGTCCATCGCCGAGCCGATGATCGCGGCCAGTTGGGCCCGGTTTGCCGCCTCTCTCAGTTCGCTCAGCTTCTGCTCGGTCACGTCCACGATCACCCCGTGGAACTGGACCGGCTGTCTGTAGCCTTGCACCACAGTTGTCAGAGCCTTGACCCAGATGACCTGACCGTCAGCTCGACGCATCCGGCATATGAGGTCGCACGAGACGCCTGTCTGCACACTCGCTTGGTAGGAGGCGACCACGCGGTCGAAATCCTCCGGGTGAATGATGTCTCGCCAGGTCACCTGCTGGCTCACCCACTGCTCCGGGGCGTAGCCCAGCAGGTGCTGCACCTGCGGATTTACGTAGGTGACTCGAAACGGGGGACAAGGCTCGCTCTCCCACACGATCGCGTCCAGCGAGTGCAACAGGCTCCGGTGTCTCTCCTGGGTGCGCTCCCACCGGGTCCGCAGGCGGGCGATGGACCACACCAGGAGCCCGACCAGCGGCACCAGCACCACGCTCCCCGCCAGGCCGAAGGAGCGCTGCACCCTCGTGACTGGGGCCAACGTGTCGTCCCGATCCACCCGCACAAGGATGCTCCACGGAAAGCCCGGGAACTCGGCATACCCTTGGAGGCGCGCATAGCCCGTCAGAACAAGGACGCCGCGGCGGTCATGGAGTTCCTCCACGAATCCCGGCTCGTCCGAACGGCTCCGCTGCGCTGACACGAGGCCGAGGCGCAGAAGGTTGACCGCGCCTTCCTCGCGCAAGAGCGAATCCGCCAGCAGCTCGCCCGTGTGGTCCATGATCTGCCACTCCACGCGAGAGTCCTCGCGCTGCTGAGTCCGAAAATTCGCGACGGTCCGCGCGACCACATCTTCCAACTCGGCGAGCCCGACTTGTGTCGCCACCACCCCGAGCACCTCGCCCCGCGCCCCCAGGATCGGCGCGGCGAACCCCACGGTCCTGTTTCCGTTCGCCTCTTGGGAGACCGAGACATCCCGCAGGTGGACGCTCCGGCCCTCGCGCGCCGCCCGGAACCACTCGGTCCCACTTTGGTCTTGCCCCACGTCGCCGGGATCCGTGGCCGCCACGATCCGCCCCTGCGCGTCCGTCACCCCGATCCACCGATAGTAGAGATAGGTTTCCTTCACCTCGTTCACATACTGGGTTATGGCTGCATGATTGGAGTCCTTGACCCTGATTGATCTGGAGATGAGTTGGATATCCCCGTATCGTTCAAAGAGGATCTGATCGAGCTTGTCCGCCACGTCGGCAGCCAGCAGCGCCAGTCCGTTACCCGTCTCTGATATCAGATGCGCCTCTATCTGGCGGAGCATAACCATCCCAACGGACAAGATGCTCCCTATCACTAGGAGGAGCGCACCCGGGAGCCACCGATAGGAATGGTGCCGCCTTTCTCTCCGCATCGTCAGTGTCCCCTCTGAGCCAGGAACCCATCGTGCCGAGCCGTTCCGAAAGGCGGACGCGCACGCGCCGGCCACCCGCCAGCACAGACACGGCGCGGGAGATGATCGGCGGTCACCTGTCGGCCTGCCTTCGTGACGGCCCACTGGACGCATCGTTGCAACTCGCGGAGATTGCCTGGCCAGGAGTACCGCGCCAGCACGATCCTCGCCTCCTTGCTGAAACCCCGGACGTCTCGATCCGTCTCCCGATTGGCCTGCCTCAGAAAATGTTGGCTCAGCAGGAGCACATCCCGCCCGCGCTCCCGCAACGGCGGTACGTTCAAGACGACTCCCCCACTCAAGCGCTCGCCCAGGTCGGCCCGTAAGCGCTCTGCGGCGGCCGGCTTGTCTTGCGTGCCGACACCCGTCGTGATGGCCGCAATGATCCGGACGTGGGCGGTAACCCCGTCGGTCGCGCCAAGCCGCTCCACCGTGCCGGTCTCCAGCACCTGCAGCAGCCGGGCCTGCGCCCAGGACGGCAAGGCTTCGACATGCCGCAGGAACAGGGTCCCGCCCTGCGCCAACTCCAAGAGGCCCGGACAGCCCTGCGGCAGGCAGCCACAGATTCCGGCCGCACAGCCGAAGAGTTCAAAGGGGAGCCTCATCGTCGCGACCGCCGTGCAATCCAGCAGGACGAATGGGCCGCCCCGGTAGGAACTGCGCCCGTGGATCACTTCAGCCACCAGGCGCTTCCCCGTCCCCTCCTCCCCCTCCAGGAGCACGGGCACATCGTAGGGAGCCACTTGGCGGAGGAGGCGCCGGAGCGTCCGCATCGGCGGACTCGTGCCGAGGAGGTCCTGATCGCTGGCCACGGTGGTCGGCTCGGACCAGGCCAGAATCGCATGCGGAGGCGAAGCGATCAGGGTCATGCCCGATTCCATGAACAAGCTCCGTGCCCGGGGAGCGCCCGGGCCGTTCCCGAGTCGGGAATGAGCGAAAGACGGCGAAACTCTGGAATGTTCAGGCCTGAACCACATCGCACGTGCGGGCGGTGTTCCGGAGCCAGCCCGGGCGAGACTCTGGCGGAATGGCCCATTCGCCAGGGCGAGCGCGTCAGCCTCGCCGGGCGTTCTGTCCTACCGAACAGGCTTCTCCACGAGCCGTGGACCCCTCTTCTGTAGGCCATAGAGGCGCATTTTCACATACAGGGTCTTATAGTCCACGCGCAGACGCTTCGCGGTTTCCGTCTTGTTCCATCTGGTCTCCTCCAGGGTCTGGAGGATGGCCGCCCGTTGCGCCGTCTCCGCCGCCTGCCGCCCGATTTCGGCCAGCGTCTCGCCTAGCCGGAGTCCGAGCACCGGTCCGCGGCCCGGTTGCGCGGCTGGGTTCCTGACGGGCGGCGGCAGATGCTCCGGCTCGACGACCCGGTCCGCCATGATGACCGCCGCCCGCACGCAATTCTGCAGTTCCCGCACATTGCCCGGCCACGGGTAGGTCTCCAACAGACTCATGGCGGCGGGGCTCACGGTGCGCACGTCCTTCTTATAGGTGCGGCTGGCCGTCATCAGCGCATAGTGCACCAGGAGCGGGATGTCCTCCTTTCGCTCTCGCAGGGTCGGCATCCGGATCGTGACGGTGTTGAGACAATGGTAGAGGTCGCGCCGAAAGGACTCCTCCGCCACCATCCGGTCCACATCCGCATTGGTCGCGGAGATGACCCGCACGTCCGTGCGGACCGACTGCGCCCCTCCCAGCCGTTCCACTTCGTCGGACTCCAGGACGCGGAGCAATTTGGGCTGGACGGCAAGCGGGACGTTGCCGATCTCGTCGAGGAACAGGGTGCCCTTGTCGGCGCGCTCGAATCGGCCCGGCCTGGCCTGCACGGCACCTGAAAAGGCCCCGCGCTCGTGGCCGAAGATCTCCGCTTCCACCAGGGTCTCGGGCAAGGCCCCACAGTCCATCAGGATGAAGGGGCCGCGTCCGCGGGGACTGAGGGCGTGGATTGCACGGGCGGCCAACTCCTTGCCCGTGCCGTTTTCTCCCAAGAGCATCACGGGCACGTCGAAGGGCGCCACCTGCCGGATCTGCTCCAGCACAGCCAGGAGAGCCGGGCTCGTGCCCACCAACTTGCGGACGGGGACCGGCGGAACTCCGCCGCTGGCCTCGTCCAGCTTCTGTTCCAGCTCCTGGAGATGCACACAGTTCCGGACGGCCATCTTGACCCGCGGCAAGGACAGGGGTTTGCTCAAGTAGTCGTAGGCCCCGGCCACGATGGCGTCCTCGACTTCCTGTCGGGTGCCGTAGGCCGAGAGCATGATCACTCGGTGGTAGCCGAGTTCCGGAATGAAGGACTCCTTGAGCAGCTCCATCCCGTTTGCATCGGGGAGCCGGACGTCCAGGAGCACGACGTCAGGGGGATGGTTTGCGAGGTGGGCCAGCGCCTCCTTGGCACACCCCGCCGTGACGGGGCCATAGCCTTCCGCCCGGAGATATTCGGCCAGCATGTCTCGAATCTCCGGATCATCGTCCGTGATCAGAATACGCTCGTTCGCCATCGCCAGGCTCGTGTTCCACTGACCGGTCACCATGCGGGGCGCCACGGTGACGGACACGGTCCCTGCGCCACACCGATGCCACATCCCTTGGAGGCCTGCGGCCCCCCGCTTCACCGTTGGGCCATGACGACTCGTGCATGACCGGCCGCTCCTATTTCCAGAGGTCTCTGATTGCTCCACAGCGGTCACATCGGCCGAGCGTCCTCCGCCTATCCCACGCCGCGGTGCAACACAAGAGATGTCGCCCGGTAGCCTGGTCATCCACCGTGCAGAGGCCCGCTTGGCTGAGGAGACAGTCAAGACAGAACTGCATCCCAGGGAGTCGGGCAAGAACCTCCTTCATCATTCGCTCCACCCGGATGGCATCCATCGAGTCCTCCTCTGCACCCATCAACGTCACCAACGCTTGAAGATGAGGGTGAGGATGTCTTGAGTAAGGGGGAGCTCTCCCCTCTAACACCTTGGAGTAGGGACCCACCCTCTTTCTCCGGCCCACAGGAACAGCGCCGTACTCAACCGGGGTTCCGTGGCGAGAATGCCATCAACTGTATGGGAGCATCTCCGTCCGCGAGACACGGTCGGAGGAGCGCCGGCGTAACTGCGCGAATAATTAGGGGGGGGGGGGGAATTCTTCCCGTGCCGCGTGCCGCAGCCAGCCGCTGGAATGTTCCACGATCCAGCGGCGTCGGCCGCCGTGTCGGCTTGCATGAGCCATCGTGTGCCTACCCTCGGACCTTGATCCCTCGTCGCCATCGCGTCGGTTCAGTCACCTCCACGATGACGCCCGTCATCTTCACTGTACGGCCGCCCTCTTTGACGGCGCTGATGTAGTCGCGGACCCGGAGCACCCGACCGTTGGCCGCCCGCATGCGATACTCCGCAACGCGGCTTCGCCTCGTCGTCACCACCTGTCTCCGTATTCGCAACGTGTCGCCAAGATCGTCCGGATGGATCAGGTCCTCCCACGACAACCGGTGATGCAGCCACGGCTCCCTCGGATATCCAAGAAGCCGTTCATATGCCGCACTCGCGTAGGTCATCGCGAAGGATGTGGGGTCAGCCTCCCAGACGATGGCGTCCAGAGAGGACAGAAGGGTTTCGTACCGCCGCAAGAAGCGAATGAGCTCGGCCTCTGCGTTCTTGCGAGCGGTAATGTCCCGGAAGATGACCACGGCGCCGGTGACTCGCCCCTCGTGGTCGCGAACAGGATGCCCGCTGTATTCAACGGGAAACGCAGATCCGTCACGCCGCCAGAAGACTTCGTCATCGACAGAGCAGGGCGTGCCGTCCCGGAGGATCCGGAGCAACGGACAGGCATCGAGCGGATACTCCGTCCCATCGGGCAAGTGACAGTGGATAAGGGAATGATGGTCAGCTCCGAGAACTTCCTCCAGCCGATATCCCAGCAGCTCCATTGCCGCTTGATTGAGGAATGTAAAGGACCCGTGGCCGTCAAAGCCAATGATCCCTTCCCCAGCCCATTCGAGTAGAGGCAATTCAGGCATAGTGCCACATGGACGTTCGAAGTCGGGGGCATCGCGATGGAACGTTAACTAGCAAGACAAATACCCGCACACGAATCCGTCGCGGCTTCATGAAAGTTCACGCACTGTCAACGACTTACAGTTCGATCCGGGGAAGGCCAGGGTTTATGTCCATCTGGGCTGTAGCAGGATGCAACAGATACAATACTCATTGGTGTTGAATAACTCCTCATAAGTATCATGAAGCAATATCTTTAGTCTATTGAAAAAGCCAAGAAGTCTTGCCATGTTTACCACCTCTTTTGGGAAGAAAAACAGCTCGTACAAACGGCCTAAATCTTGCCTCTGTGGATCTTTACTCCCTGCCTCCTCACCGGGTGTGAAGAGATGAAACGAGGCATACCGGTTCGCCAGCACAGGCAGCCCGTGGCATGAGGCCAGACCTATGGGTCACAAATCGCGAAGACGCCTGGTTTCCAAGCCCCAAGCCAACTCCCCGCATCGGGAGATTTGTGTGAGGGTCGGGATGCGGGTCGCTGAATTACGGCGTCGTCGTGGCTGGACACAGGAGGGCCTCGGGGAGAAAGCGGGGATGCATCCTACCTATATCGGCGGGATTGAACGCGGCGAGCGCAATCTTTCCCTGGTCAACCTGGAGAAGATCGCGAAGGCTTTCGACATGCCGCTGGGAGCATTCCTCTCAGGTGAGCCGGAAGGAATTGTCGCGGCGAGAGTGGAACCTCCCCCGCCCGCCCAGCCAGCCGATTTCGATCTGCTCTTCCTCAGCTATCTGCAATTCTTTCGCACGCATTGTCTCAACTGCGATGCATTAGCCACCTTTCGGGCGAAAAGCAGGGTACTGACAACCCCATCGCCGTCCAAACACCCCTCTGTATAGGAAGGGGGAAACGAAACCCGCATGGATCTGAATCCTCCGACCTCTCCACCGAGCATCCTCAAGTTCGTTGCGCATTCGAGTCAATTCTCTGGAGCAACCGGAGGTGAGTAAAGAACCCCGCCCAAAGGACAAGGCCTCCAATTCCCTGTTTGTGAAGACCCACCTATGCGGTTACTAAACCACCATACTCGGGAGGGTCACAGAGAGCGGGCCGTTCTACATTCCACACTCACAGATCCAAAGACCCTGAAGTCGGTGCAGCGAGCGAGAACGGACGAAGGCAACGGACAGGAACTTCATCGGGATTGGGTTTGCCGCCAGAGATTTTCGGGTTCACTAGTCCTGCCAGGAAACCCCGTGCTTTTCGCGGGGAGGAATGACAGCCCGTAGCGAAGCGGAGGCCCGTTTCAGTTTTGGTTTCAAGATGCCCCGCCCTTTGGGCGGGGTAATTCACTTCGGGCGTCGCGGTGTTGCCCCTCGATGAAGAAGTCTGCAAACTATCAAACTATTCGGAAAGGAGCGGGGCCGCCTGAGGAAGCTAGGACGAACGGTCGGAGATTGCGATCTGTTTATTGCTTGTACCGCTCTTCAGAATCAACTGACCCCATGTACCAATAATCGGCACTTCGAGGTGGGCGAGGACCTGAGTCTGCTGTCGCTACGTGGCTAAAAGTACTCATTCCTTGCCGCTACCGGCAGAAGGCAAGGAATCTTCATCGGGACCGACCGAGCACGCGCTCAGAATCCTCTAACCGTCCTTATCACCTAACCGCACCCGCTGGTTTCCTCCGATTTCCACCCCTCTCCAGCCAGGAAGTTCTGACTGGGGAACGGACCAGGGTCTCCGCGAATTCATTGAAGGGTCATGACTAGTTTAGCGCATGAAAAACGTTAAACTACGCAGTCATGACGCGGCAAAATCGATACGTGCATCGTGCCCATGTTTCTGCGCGCCAATTTCGGGCCCTCGTCCGCCTCTTCGCCCTGGATCTGGAGGCTACGAAAGTGGCGGTGCTGACCGGCCTCAACCGGAACACGGTCAATCGGTACTTCATGGCCCTCCGGCAGCGGATCGCCCGAGCCTGTGAACAGGAAGCTCCGTTGCGCGGGACCGTGGAGGTCGATGAATCGTACTTCGGGCCACGCCGCGTGAAGGGGAACCGGGGCCGGGGGGCGGGCTGCAAAACGATCGTGTTCGGCATCTTCAAACGCAACGGCAAGGTCTACACGGAGATCGTCCCCGATGCGAAAAAGCGCACCCTGCAAGCCATTCTGCGCGGCAAGGTCGCACGCCGTAGCATCATCCATTCGGACGGCTGGCGGGGCTATGATGGGCTGGTGGATGTCGGGTACCGCAAACACCATCGTGTTCATCACGCCGACAATGTGTTCGCGCTCGGGTCCGGCATTCACATTAACGGCATTGAGAGTTTTTGGGGAACCGCAAAGACGCGGTTGGCCAAACGACGGGGTATCCGGCCCCACCTCTTTTACCTGCATCTGAAGGAGTGTGAATTCCGGTTCAATTATCGCCATGGCAACCTGTATAACAAACTCCTGGAGATGCTCAGACAAGACCCGCTAAACTAGTCTTGACCCCATTGAATAATCAGGCCAGTTCCATATACCAGGGCGAATCGTCGGGGCCACGTTTTAACCGCTGCCCTGACTTCCTCAATGACCTACGGTAACCGGGGACTTGCCGCGCCGCTTGCTGGTTCGAGCCCGGACCGTGCCGTACCGCCGCCCACGCGGAGCCTGGCGGATCGCAATCTCGACATCCTGGCCCAGCAATGAGAGAAAATGAACGAACCGTTCAACCGAGAAGCCGGACATCTGCCCCGCCAGCAATTTAGACACCTTTGCCTGGTCAACGCCGAGCCTCGTTGCGATCTCCGCCTGCGTCCCTCCGCATCCTCTGATCGCGTCTTGTAGGGCCTGGAGCAAGCTGCTTTTCAAGATCAATTCAGCCGACTTCTCTTCCGAAAAGCCCAGGTCACGGAATACATTGCCGCTGCCTTTCGTGACGGAGGCACGTGTCATGGACTTTGCTCCTTTCTCCACTTCAGCATCTCACTGTAACGTGCTTTGGCCCGTTGCAAGTCCGGCCTGGCCGTCTTCTGTGTTCTCTTTTCAAACGCATGCAGCACATAGACCGCTTCCTCGAACTTCGCCACATAGATGACCCGATAGGCCCCCTTTCACCGTGGACCCGGATTTCTTGCGCGCCTGGCCCCACAGCGGGCATCGGCTTCCGATCATCCGGTTCTTTCCCTTGCTGGACTTTGTAGAGTTGATAGCCGGCATCCTCTCGCTCCTCGTCCGGGAACTCTCGAAGGTCCTGTTGGGAGGCGCCCACAAAGTGAACCGACTTCATCTATTACCAAGGATATGCCAATTATGGCATAAATACAAGGGGTGCCACTGTACCGGAAAGCCGTTGATCGCGGACTTTCCGTTCTATCCTCGCCCATCACCTTGTTCGGTGCCGGCCTGGTCCTCGGTCGGCTCCGCTCGTTCCTGGGCGTCCAACCTCGGAAACCGCACCCGCACCCAAAGCGGATTGGTATCGAGCGTCCTCCCCTTGAAGAGACGCCCATAGGACCGAAGATAGAACCAGCGTTTCGGCAGCTGCAGGACCTGAAACGCCTGGATCTGGGGAACCTCTGTGGATTGACTGGTCACCCCACCCCCCAACGCCACCACCCCTTTCCGTCTCTTGACCTGAGGGGATGATTGTTCGACGTATTTTGCCGTATCGGGATGGTTGACGAGCATGTACACCCAGGTATTGATGTTGTCCATCACGGATTGGGCCGCGGCCGGCCCGATCGCCTCCTCGATCTGCGCCATCGACTGAGAATAGAAATGTACCCAGCAGTTCGCCCCACCGCCCTTAGAGAACAGTTCTTGAATGTCCTGATAGAGTAGATTGTGTCCCTCGTCCAGATGCAAGCAGAGCGGCGGGGTGAGTTTGCGGCCAGAGGCGAACACTCGGCCGACCAAGCTCTGGATCATCGAGAGGAGGACCTTGCCGATAATATGGGAGGTCCGGCGGGTGAGCATGGAGCCGGTGTTCACGAAGACGATGGCCGGCCGGCCGGATTCCAGCCGGGCAATCAGTTCGTTCTCCTGGGCATAGCCGATGACTTGCCCGGTCGCCCCAAACGTCAAGGCCGAGAGCATGGTGCGGAGCGATGAGGAGACCTTGCCGAAGAAGTCCGCCGTGCTGATCGTCCCGGTAATGGCGTCGATGGAGGCGCAGATCCGGTCGGACTCCGGACGGTACATCGCTAATTCGTCCCGGAGCTTCTTCAAGTCTTCATAGCTGATCCGTTCCTTGATCGATTCGAACGAGAGGTTGGGCGGTCTCCCATTTTTCCGGGCGATCAGGATCAGGCCGGCCACGACGACCTGCGACACCTCCGTTGCGATCGCGATAAAGTAGTCTTCCTTGGCCTTGATCCCGCTGACGATGTGATTGACGAGCTCGTCCTGCATGTAATAGGACGCCAGGGGATTGATTTGCACCGAATAGTCCGGAAACACAGGGGTCAGCATCATCAGATCGTCGAGACGGCCGGTTTGCGCCGCGACCTGGACCATGCGGCTGAACAACTCCGCGTCGCCTTTCGGATCGAAGACGATCACGGAGTACCCTTTGGCGATGTCCTGTTCGATGATGTTTTCCACGAGCCGGGTCTTCCCGACGCGAGTGGTTCCAAAGCACCCGAAATGGCCGCTCCGTTCTGCGTCCCGAATCGAGATAAACCCCTCTTGGTCCGGATCGTCGAGATTGACGCCAAAGCCCAGCGCTGTCCGATCCGTTTTGCCAAGGGTCAATGGCAGCTGGGCGCCGAGCTCTTTAAGAGTGGCGAGCGGGTCCGATCCTCCATGCCCAGGCCGTCCATTCCCTCTCATCATCGTCACCCCTCCTCGAGCCTTGTATTACCGCCACCCGTGGCTTGTTCTCCCGTCTGAGGATACGATGAGGGGCCACGATCAGCCTGCTGATCGTACGAAGGACACGAGTTGATTCTTCCGCGTTTACCGTGACTTCGGCGCCATCGTTCGCGCGTTTTCGAGCCGCTTAGGCGTCTGAGCCGAGTGGATCGGTTGAGGCGTCCGCGGCATGGCTGAGGACCACGCTGATCGTGAGGGCGCGATGGCGGACTTTCTTGATCCCAGGTCGGCGCATGATCTCACGAAGCCCGCGCGCCAGGGCCGTGGGAATGTTTGAGGCCTCGACGGAGACCGTTTGGACGCGATGCTTGACTAAGGCTTGATTGAATTTCGCGACGATCTGATACCTCTTGCTCATCTCTCCTCCTTATGATGGCCCGGTTATCCGTGCGCCGGGAGTGGGGGGGGTCGATGACCAGCCTCAGACGAAGAGATTATGCGCATTGCGGAACCGTGCACGTCCCTTCAGTCCCCCCAAGCAGCTCACGCCAAGCAAAGCGCCGGCCCAACCCTTTCGTTGTCCGCAAGATGTGCTTGCCCATCCGCGCATTGTCCTCGATCCGGATGGCCCGTTCGAAGAGATCGGGATGGGAGTGCTTCAGTTCGATGACCTCTGCGGGCTTGTGGGCTGGGCAGAAGAAACAACAGGACTTTACGGGGACTGGAAGCCCTTCCTTCGAAATGGCGGCGCGACAGTGGGCACGGTCGAGGCCAAACTCCTGGAGTGGATTTTGGTCCTCACTGCGAAAGGTCCCGTGCGTGCTCCGGTCGTTGTCTCTACCGCCATGTCAGCCAGGCGAGGACGAGGACGCCGACCAGGCACAGGACTATGCGCGCGTCTCGGCTCACCCTCCCCACGAGTCGTCGCCCTTCGGTCCTCGGCCCGGAAGCGAGTATTCCTTGCGACGGCATGAGTCATCCCACCAGCTCGCCTGCTGTACAGTCGAAGATCGTGACGCTCATGTCCTCGGCCGGCGCGGGCCGGCCGAAGTAGTAGCCCTGCATGGCGAAGCACTGTTCAGCCAGCAAGAGATCCCGCTGCTCTGCCGTTTCCACCCCTTCCGCCATGATGTCCAGGTCGAGCGCCCGGGCCAGGCTGACAATGGTCTTGACGATCATGGCATCCTTCGCGCTGGCCACCATATCTCTGACAAACGATTGGTCGATCTTGAGCGCATGGACGGGCAAATTTTTGATGTAATTCAACGACGAATAGCCCGTGCCGAAATCATCGACGGACAGCCTGACCCCCAAACCGTGCAAGGCATGCAGCGTCTCAAGGGCCACATCCCCATTCCGAATGAGCAGAGTTTCCGTGATCTCCAGTTCGAGACACGCCGGGGCCAACCCCGTCTCCTCGAGGACCTGTCTGACCAGGTCCACGAGGTTGGGACACTGCATCTGAGCCCGGGAGAGATTGACGGCCAGCCGCAGATGGGTGGCCCCTTGTTCGTGCCAGGCCTTGACCTGCCGGCATGCGGTCCGCAAGACCCACTCCCCAACCTGGACGATCAGTCCGGTTTCCTCAGCCAGTCCGATAAACGCGCCGGGGTGGAGCAACCCATGAGTGGCGTGTTGCCACCGAACCAGGGCCTCGACGCCGACGACTGCGCCGCGTCGGAGATCGATCTGAGGCTGGTAGTGCAGGACCAGCTCATTGCGTTCAACCGCCTGACGTAGGCTCGCTTCGAGATCGACCCGCTCGGCCGTGATGGACTTCATGCTCGGCGAAAAGAAGCGATAGACCCCCCGTCGTGTCTTGGCTTCGTACATCGCCATGTCGGCGTTGGCGATGAGCGTGTCGGGGGACATGTGCTCCGAGGCAAACGTGGCGATGCCGATACTCGTTGAGACGAAGATCTCGCGTCCTTGTATCTCGAACGGTTTCGCGGTGGCGTTCAGGATGCGCTGGGCGATGCCGGCGGCCTCTTCCGGCCAGGACAACCCTTCGAGAAGGACGGTGAATTCATCGCCGCCGAGACGGGCGACCGTATCGGCTCCCCTGATACACCCCTTCAGCCGGCTTGCGAAGGCGGACAAGAGCAGATCGGCGCAGACATGCCCGAAGGTGTCGTTGATCAGCTTGAAGCGATCCATGTCCAGGAACAGCAACGCACCGAGTCGGTCGGTTCGACTGACACGAGCGATGGCTCGAGGCAGGAGCTCCATAAACAATCGGCGATTGGGCAGGCCGGTGAGCTGGTCGTAGTAGGCCAGATCGCTGAGTTTGGCTTCCGCCATGCGCAGATCCCCGATTAAGGATTCGCTCCTGGTCCATTCTCGATTCAGGCGGACCGTGCTCCAGACCAGATAGCCGAGCAACGGGAGGCAAAGGATGCCGCCGGCGGCAGCCAGCTTCCAGAGCAAGAAGGTGACCGGCGCAAGGACCTCACGCGCGTCCATCCGAAGCAGGATGCCCCACTCCAGGCCAAAGTCGTATCCGGATCGCTGGGTTCTCGCGTATCCCGTAATGACCGGCTCGCGCCGTCGTGCATGGGTTTCCTCGATGAAGCCGGCGGGAGCCGCATCAATCAAATGGGCGGATCGCAAACCCATGGCTTTGAGATTGACCCGCCCCTCCTCACGCAACAGCGAGTCAGCGATCAGCGTTCCGTCTTTCCGCATAAACTGATATTCGATCCGGGCTTCCGTTCCATGTTGGGCTTGCAACGCAACCACAGTCCGGACGATCACATCTTCGAGGACGGGGACGCCCACGAGTGCGGCCACGACCCCTTGGAGCTTTCCGTGAGGACCTTGCACCGGGGCGGCGATGGAGACGGCCAACATCCCGCCGGATTCCTCCGTCTCCGCCGCATCCAGGACGGCAATCGTGCCTCGGTCCTTCACAGCCTTGAACCATGGCCGTTCGCTCATGTTCCGGCGTGGGCTCATGTGATCCGTGGCGGCTATGAGTCGGCCTTGGGCATCGGTCACGCCCAGCCAGAGATAGACCGGGTAGGCTTCCTGGATCATGGCCAGCGTTTCGCGCATGGCGGCCCGATCCTGACCGCGGAAGACGGGGGTCTTCGCCATCACCTGGATGTCCCCATACCGCTCGGCGAGGAGTAAATCGAGTTTGCCGGCGATGTCGGCGGCCGCCAGCGCCAGGCTTTCTCCCACACCGGTTGTCAGCCGGGTCTTCATCACGTTGATCGCCATGGCCATCGGCGTGACGATGACGGCCGTCGTCGCGAGGATGATGATCGGCAGCCACCAGTGTCGCATCATCGCCATCGGCTTCGTCAGGGATTGCATGCGTGAGGCCCACCGTGGCTTCGCGCGTCTCGTCCAGAGTGAATGCGCCATGTTCTCCTTGGAGTGCATGGACGGTCTCATTGACTATTCGCGCCGGTATACATTCCGAAGGCGGCCTGGGCTTGGGCCAGGAGGCAGGAGAATCCGTTCCACCGCAACTCGTCCTGTTCGGCATTGACCCGGCGACAGCTGGCGACCACCACGCCGATCGTGCGCCGGTGCACAATCAAGGGCCCGATCGCTATCCAGGCAGGTTTGACGGCTTGCCACATCCCTTTGGGCAATCGCGTCCGGAACAGGCTCAAATCGGTGAACCGGGCAGGACGACCGTTCTTGAGGCACTCCGTGATGAGATCCGGCTCGTCCAGGGACACGCTCAACACGCGGTGGAGTTCCGGTTTGCCGAACGAGGCACGGCCCATGAATTGATTGGTCCCGGCCACACGGAAGGCGACCGCCACATGATCGAATCCGGCTCCACGATAAAGCCCCTCGAGCACGTAGCTGACCAGGGTATTGAAGTCCTTTTCGGGTTCAGTCAGGTACGCGGCCAAATCCTGAATGCAGCCCAGGAGCGTGTCCGTGGATGGAGGCCGGATGACGGCTCCCTCCGCCTCGTCCTGCGTGCCGGAACTCGTCGCCGCCGGCTGACGATCAAGGCCAAGGGCCTTGGCGCATACGGAGGCCGCATCCAGGCCGCAGATCATCGCGTCCTTGATCGCGGACGCCGAAATCGGCCATCGTCGGCCGGCCGATTCCAGCATGCGTTGCACGTCGCCGTCCGAAAGGACACTTTCGGGAGCGTGTTCGATCCGTTCGGCTAACGCGACAGCCAGTTGCTTCACCGCGGTCAGCTCGTCATCGAGGTGGCCGGTGACCGCGCCTTCCGGCAACCCGCACGCTTCGCCGACCGTTTGGGAGATCAGGTCGATCGGCACGCCGAGCACTTCCGGGTAGGCCTCGTGCCGAGCACACGCCTTCGCGTGAATGCGTTCCTCGATGGCCGCGAACTGCTCGGGGAAATACCAGGCCATCGCCAGTTCCCCGAAGTTGTCCAGCAACGCACGTATGACGACGCGCTCGCCGTCCGCTATCCTCAAGGCCCCGCACAACGCTTCGGCCTGGGAGGCAGCCAGGAGCGCCCGCCAGGCGACTCGACGGACCTGATCGGGCATAGAAACCAGATCCGCGCAGGCGGCTTTGACGGCCAACGTTCGCAATTTCTCCTCCCCCAAGAGGAGCACCGCCCTCGTGACCGTCGTGATTTGCTCATGCGATCGGCGATAATGGGTCGAATTGGCGGTGTGGAGGACGAGAGCCGTGAATCCCTGATCCTGCAACACGGCTCGGCTGAGATCCCGGATCTCATACGCCCCGCCGGCCATGAGACCGTTGAGACGGGTTGCCGTCTGTTGCAGGGATGGGATCGGATTGGTCCGGATTTGATCAGCCATGGTCCGCAGCAACTCGGCCGATTCCATGGCGGGGGGTGTTGGAGCGTGGCTCGCGGGCGTCGTCATCATGTTTCCTAACATATCATCGATACCTATCTTGTCAAGTGGTGCAAACCATGATAGATATATTGTTGCGCACTCACGCATCTGACAGGGGGTGGACGATGGCGACGACGAAGCCCGCGAAACGCGCGAAGAAAACCTCGACCGACCTGCTCATCCGTCACATCGACAATACGATCTACGCGGAGTTGCGGGTGGCGGCGGCGTTGCATGGGATGTACATGGCCGAGTACGTGCTGACGCTGATCACGCAACATCTTCGCGAACTGAAGCGTCGCGGAGTGAAACTCACGATCGCCGACTATCCGGACGTCAAGCAGGGCGACGACTAATCCGCCCCGGCGCCGCACGGGCGCAGTTCCGGCGAAAAAAAAACGGGGAGAAGCGCGGCGGCGCCTCTCCCCGTTCCGTTTTTCCGCTCTGCAGTCTACGTCACGACGCGGCTCGGGCGCATGGCTCTTTCGCCTCCGCGAGGCGGCGCCAGAGCGCCCCAAGATCCTTGACCCCGTAGGCGTAGTGCTGACGGACGTACCGCACGTCGATGCCCTTGGAAGTCAGGCGGTCGGCAATGAGCCGTTCCGTGGCCGGCCCCTTCGAGACGTCGGCGTCATTGTCGAGGGCCAGCCAGACCGCCTTGGGCTTGATCTGCTCCATCAGCCCCTCGAGCTTGTCCCAATTGGCGATGCCATTGAGGGCGACGAGGGTGAACCGCCAGTCCGGGTAGAGCCGATCGCCGGCCAGGGTGTCCACCACCGATTCCGTGACCAGGACGGCGGGCGAGCCACGCTGGAGCACCCACAGCGTTTTCCGCCCCAGGGTGATCCGTCTCCAGGTCTCCGGGGTCTGGTCCGGCTGTAAGGCCCGACACTCGAGCCCCCGGAGATGCTTGAGATTGGGAATGGGGATCGCCAAGTAGCGCGTCTCCTTCCATCTCAAGACCACGGCATTGAGCTCGGGATAAACCGGCAGACGGTAGCGCTCCGTGAAGTAGGCGACGATCGCCGCCTGATCTTCGGCCGTCTGCGCGAGTTTCGTCTGCCGGTAGAGCGCGCGCACTTCTTCGATCTTCCCTGTGACCGATTGATCGGGTTCGACCGGCTGAGGCGGCGACGGAGGCCGGCGGGATCGGACTGGGCAGGCCCCAGCCAAATGCGCGACGGCTTCCGCAAACGTCCACCCGTGATACTGCATGGCAAATGCAATGACGTCCCCATGCTCCTTGGTCCCGAAGTCGTACCAGACCCAGGCGCCATGTCGCTCGCAGACGGAGAACGACGGATTCCTGTCCACTCGCAACGGCGAACGGAACATGGCCTTCGACCCCTTGACCTGCGTCGCTGGAGCATGGCCGAGGCTGATGAGGTAGTCGATCAGGTTGCGGCTGCGGGCCTGTCGGATCATCTCATCCGACACGCTCTCGCGTTTCCGATCCGCCACTTATCCCTCCTCATCGCCCCAGACATACTGCCGGGGGGGCCTTTTGACGAGGAGCGTGTCCATCTGGGCCGCCAAGTCATCGAGCCCGGCCCGGATGACGTTCCGCATCGCCTCGTCCTTGCGCAGGATCGGCAATTCGACCCCATTCAGCAACTGTCTGGCCTGCTGGACAAGGGTCGTCAGCGTCTGATCCTGCGCGACCAGATTCTTGGCCGAGAACGTGTCCAAAAACTCCAGCAGATTGTTCATGCTGGCGGCTTTGAAGACCTTGGCTTCCCCGGTCACCGGATCCGGGGTGAGCTTCTCCCTGAGATGCCCGATCAGCCCAGCCATCGTCTCCCGGAGATACCCCTGCATTTCCTCGACCGCCTCGGTGAGCTGCACCTGCCCTTCTTCAAGGGCCCGCTTTCGGGCCCGCTCCGAACAGTGTTGCAGCACCCCGGGCATGTCAAAGGTGAGATACCGGATCGACACGCTGAACAGCTCCGGCAGCGTTTCGACCGACGGGTAATTCGTCGGATCGTACAGGGGGCCCAGTCTGGCCTGCGCCCGTTGGATGAGGGCGGGGTACGCCTGAATGAACGCCTGGACCGCCCCCTTCCGTTCCGCCAGGTACTGATCGAGGAGATCTTCCGCATGCTCGATCAACTCGGTCGGGATGACCGTCGCCCCCTTCATGTAGGACGTGATCGGCAGGCCCAGCTTGAGCAGTCTCGCTCTGATCCGGCGATCCAGTTTGGCGATCCGCCGATATTCTTGGCCGTCCAGGATGACTTTGTAGGCCCGGAAAAGGTCGGGATCAGACCCTTCCGGGGCGTGTCCGGCAACCACACGGGTCACGCCCATCCGGCGGTACTCGATCACGAGGGCCACGGCATGCTTCCAGAGGTCCGCATAGCTGACCGTTCCCCGCATCGCCGCGGCGGCCGTTGTTTCCGTTTCCAAGGTTTCCGTGGTCATGGTTGGGATTGTCCTCCTTTACGACCTCGCGTGCGTTGAGGCGGATCCAGCAGTCCGGCGTCGCCGAGACTGCGGTATCGGCCATCCGACGTGAAGATCAGATGATCCACGAGAGGGATTGCCATCAAGGCCGAGGCCGCCACGAGCTCGCGGGTGACGGCGTGATCCTCCTTGCTATGCCGGAGATCTCCCCCGGAGGGATGGTTATGGGCGAACACCCAGGCGTGCGCATTCATCAAGATCAGGGCCTTGAAGACCTCACGCGGATGAATGCTGTGGCTGGCGAGTTGCCCCATACTGATCACATGCACGCCAAGCGGCCGGCATTGGCGATCCAGCCCCAGCGCGATGCCGTATTCCCGATCAGCCCCTCGAAACAGCGGCGTCAGCACCGCCGCCGCTTTGGCCGGCGAGTTGACGTACTTTCCGGGCGGCGCCGGGACGCGCCCCGCTCGCTTCAGCATGACCCGGTAGCACGGCACCCATCGGTCCCGGGCCCGGGGGCGACTGTTCACCAGCCTCCTCATTGACGATGAGCTGAGAGCGTGTAGGCGTGCGCGCGGCACGCCCGAAGCTCCTCCGGTGTCACGAAGGTCCGCCGACCGGCGCCGCCCCCCTCTGGACCCTCGACGTAGTAATCGATGATCTCACCCCGATATTGACAGACGAGATCGCTCGGTCGGATGGGCGTCTGGCCGGTTTTCACCCCGTTGAACAGATGCTCCAGCAGTCGTCGATCCCGTGCGAACGTATCCGCCAGATCGGCAGCCTGGACCGGAGTCTCGGCGTCCACGTCTACCGGGACGCGGACAACGGCCAGGATCTGTACGCGGTAGTTCACCGCCGCCTCCTGTTCTTCCTGGGCCGGCCCTGCGCGTGGCGGGCGTACTCACGCGCGATGCGGGACTTGGCGATCGCATCGCCAAGCAGACAGATCGTCCGCCATCGTCCGCAGGAGCACTCGCCCGCATACCCACCAACGATCGCCGTGATCGTCAACCGATGCGCGAGACAATCCGCGATCGGGACATCCACGAGCATTCTTCCCAAGACGTGATGAATGTGCCCGCCACGAAGTTCTCGGAGGAGCCCATTCTGTTGCTGCGCTCGTGTCGCGACGCCCCGCCTCGTCCGGGACCTCTTTCTGGTCATGACGCGGCGGGTCCTTGACGGGACAGGAGCGTTCGGGGATCCTGCTTGCCCCGCTCGGTTTCCCCGACCGCGATCCAGTCGGCCGTATACGGCAGTCGAAGCTGCTGCCAGGCTGAGGCGTGCGCCTCGCCCTGGTGGCGCACGACGACGATGCCGTACCCTTCGCCGTCCGACACCATGGCCTCCGTCCGGCCGATGCCGGCCAGCAACGCTTGGTCGATCGCGCTCCGGAGTCTGGCGAGGGCGGCATGCGTCCCGACCACGTACACGTCATCGTGGTGGGCATACTGCCCGTACACCTGCAGGACCGCCTCGCCGGTTTTACGTGTCGTTGACATGATGGTGCTACTCCTCCAACTGATAACCGCGTCGTGACCGCGGAGCGGCCATGATGGGCGCCGGCTTCTTGGAAATGGATGCGGCGCGCGGAGATGGAAGAACCGGGGACGTGGACGCCAGGGCAGCCTGAGACAGCGCCTGCTGCTGATGGCGGCAGCGCTTCCGAAACGCCCAGCCCGGGCAGTTGCACGAGATCCCCCCGTCTTCCCAGATGGTCACCGTATAGACGGTGTACCCATCCGAGGATTCCACCGTCACGCGGCGGAGCGGCAGGATCTCGCGACCGTTGTCGTATTTCCGGCCACGCCGGTAACTCACGCTCACGCGGACCAACCCCGGTCATAATGTTTTTTCGGGGTTTCCTCATGGAGCGCTTTGCCGTTTCGCCGCATCGCGCGACGAGCCCGGCGTTTGAGCCACCGCCGGTAGCCGCGGGATTCTCCGCGGCAGATCTTCTCGCCCGCCCGCGCCATTCTCACGCGACCTCCGCGAGCGGAGGCGTCGTCCGACGTTCCAGCCAGGCGCGTTCGGCCGCCAAGGCCTCGTTCCGCAAGGGAAACGGCCCCAGCACCGGGCCGTTGGAGGGCGTCAGATCGACCAGCCACCACCCATCGGACGTCGGTTCGACATACGACGCCCGCTGGATGGACGCGCGCCCCAATTCCCCGATCAGAGGAGCCAGCTCGTCATCGTAGATGACCGAAACCGTCCCCTGAGGCGACACTCTCAGTAAAACATCCATTGGTCCTCCCCACGTGGCGGATGCTCGGCCGCGTGTTGCTCGATCAGCTCCCAGGTTCGCAGATGGTCCCGCTGCGGAACACCCGGGTGGCCTTGTAGACGAAAGCACCCGGCTACTGCCGCTGGACATGCCGTCCCTCGGCTTGTCGGTAGAAGTCAGCTGTCTTGCGATCCGAGGTGGTGGTCCCGAGGGCGTCCTCCAAGACCTTCGAAAGCGCCTGGCAGCCTTGGCCTTTGACGCCTTTCACTTCGACGGAAACCGACCCGTCGGGCGCGATCCTGACAATCACTTCTGCCATCCGAAGCCTCCTCCCGCCCGCAAGCGGATCTCGACGGTTCCGTCAGCAGCAGTGGTCCGGCCCAAGCAGTGAAAACCAAGACGTTGGGCCGCTCGGATCGCGGCATGTCCGGAATAGGCCTGCGTGAGCCGGACGGCCTTCTCGCCCACCTTCTCTTGGAGACCGTAGCCTCCATTCCAGAAGTCCCACAGGAGGGTCCAGCCCGGCCGGCCGTCGCGACGCTTGGCGACGCCGATTTCGTAGGCCTGGGCATTGCCCGGGACCCGGATCGCGTGCTCACACTTCCCGAGGTCCTGAACGGTAAAGCCTTCCGGAGGGGGGTAGTCTCCCACAGACCGGCCGTACCAGCGATAGGTCCGCTGGTCGGCGACGAATTCGAGTCCCAGGTCCCGGCAGGCCATCTTGAGGGCCTCCAGGTCCTTGATCTCGATGTCGATAATAGCGACGTGGCTCATACAAGTGTCTCCATTAACGGATTACCGCGCCGAACCTGTGGACGCATGGGTCCTGCGCCGGTCGGACGACCGACGACCAGCCGGTCTGCGCGGTGTGTGATGGAGTGGAAGAAAGGAAAACCCGGAGAACTGGCTTACGTGCCCAGCACCTTGAGCAGAATGCCGGTGGCCACGGCCAGCGCGGTGAGGTTCGCGCCGATCATCGTGAGCGCCATCACCTGCATACGGTATAGCAGGTCGGCCTTGACTTCAGCCAGGTCCGCCTTGGTCGCCTGTCCTAGCTGTTCGATGTCCGCCTTGGTCGCCTGTCTTAGCTGTTCGATGTCCGCCTTGGTCGCCAGGCGCAGCTGTTCGAGGTCCGCCTTGGTCGCCTGTCTTAGCTGTTCGAGGTCCGCCTTGGTCGCCAGGCGCAGCTGTTCGAGGTCCGCCTTGGTCGTGATGCGCAGCTGTTCCAGGTCCGTCTTGGTCGCCAGATCGGCGAACGACGGGGTGAGCAGGCTGGTCACGGCCTCGACGACGGCCTTGGCCGCTTTATCCTCGAAGCCGCCTTGCGATCGCAGCGTTTCGTAGGCATGGAGCGTATCCATGGTTGGCATTATACGTCCGCCCTCCTCACCTGTAAAGCCTTCCGCAGGGTGGCGATCGCCCGATCGACCTTGCGGAGCGACTTCAAGTACCCGTCCGCGTTCCATCTGGAAGGCCTTGCCGAAGCCATTGCACAGTTCGAGTAGGCAACCAAGTCCGGCCGCGCCGCTTGCAACGCGGCCAACGCCCGAGACAGGACAACGCGAGTTCCCTTCATTTCGAGCGCCCCTTTTTGACGGCCTGCTCGAGCGTCTTTTCGTTGAGGTACGTGGCCCACCATTCGTGGTCCAGGGGACAGACGAGACGGACGCGATTCCGCCGATCTCTGACGGTCTCCGCTTCATCCCACCAGACATCGGATTCCCCTGCGTACACCACGCCGCCCGAGGCATCCGGCTCAGTGAACACGGCCAACGCCGGGATGCGATCGATGTTCCCTCGTGCGAATCTTCCGCATGCGGGACACCTCAAGGGTTCGAACCGCATACTGATCTCGCTCATGCCCGTTGCTCCTTGAGCCGGCGTGCCGTGATGTCGCCGGGAATCTCCAACCCCGCAGCGGTCAGCCACCCTTGCCTGATGGCGTACCGAAGCACCGCCTTGTGGTCGGACCGGTTGACCGACTCCGGCACGGGAATGTCACGGACGTCGAAGCATTCCTCGTCGTGCTCGGATCCCGCCGGCGAGACGTGAAACCAGTATTCTCGCTGGATATCCCCCATATCGTCCTTGTAGACACGGTAGATCGTGACCCCCTTGAAGCGGAGGAAGACCTCATTATCTTCCCACACGTACGGCATCAGCTCTCCTCAATCGTGATTTGTGTCAGACCGTCCGGGGAAGGTTTGGCGACGACCGTCACGGTCTCTTCGCTCCAGCAGCCTTCCCGGATGGCAAAATTCTGCCAGTCGGTCCTGATTGTGGCGTTGTAGCTGACCTGACAGATTCGACCATCCGACCCAGACTCCAGTTCGGCTTCCTGAGCCAGCGTGGCCGAATCCCGATCGACCAGTGTCATCACCGTCACCACATCGGAACACACTTCGCGAGTTCCGCACTCGGTCGTTCCGACCCGATCCAGCACCTGGCCTGCCAGCTGTTCGAGCCAGTCGATGAGTCCAACCTCACCGACCCCGCCGGCATACCAGGGCACCGCGATGATGCGCGTTGCTGTGGCTTGCATATTCCCTCCTCGTCGGAGATGACGAGCGTGCTTGATCACGCCCTGTCATGGAGCGCGTCTCCAGTTGGCGCGTATCGCTCTCAGTTGTGCAGGGCGATAAAGACCAGCGCAAACCGCTCGGGATCACGCGGGCTCCTCAATACTCACAGGGCGTCATCGGCTGTTTTCCCAGCCGCTTGGCTTTCTTGTAGATGTCGTTGAGCGACACCGCGACGACGGCGCCCGCAGCGTTCACTGCGACGGCGACGCCGACGAGATAGCGCAGCTTCTCGTAGCCGATCTCTTGCACGACGGCCACCCAGCCGGGCTTGAGCTGTTTGGCGAGATCGCCAAAGAAATCCGCATCGACCCAGTCCTCTTTCGCGGCGTCGTACTTGCTCCGCGGGATGCCGCGTTCGTCGGATCCCAGAAATCCGACCAGTTCCTCGGCGCCTGCGCCGCGTTCCTCCATCGCGATCGCGTGCAGCTCGTACTCTTTGCAGAACCGCTCGAACGCCGCCCGGCTTTTGACCGCGAAGTAGTTCGAGCGCATCAATGGCACATAGTTGGCCATGTGGTCTCCATGGATAGGCGGCGGCCTCAGCGCGGATGACGCGCCGCGGCTCCCGCCTCATGCTAGGGGGGTGTGAGTGCGGAAGGGAACGGGAAACTAGCGCCAGGCGCGCTCAGCGCATAAACTGAAGCATCACGGCCATGGCGCTGATAATCGTGATGACCGATGCGAGCAACCAGCCTCGTTCGGCACGCAGCTCCGTTCTCACGGCTTGGATGTCCAACCGGAGGTCGGCCTTGACTTCAGCCAGGTCCGCCTTGGTCGCCAGGCGCAGCTGCTCGAGGCCCGCCTTGGTCGCCAGGCGCAGCTGTTCGAGGTCCGCCTTGACCGCATGGATTTCCGCCCGCAGATCGGCCTCTACCCGACCAATCTGCGACTGAGTGGCGAGATCATCAAGGCTTGCGGCGAGCATACCGCTCATGGCTTTCACCAACGCCTCCGCAACCGGCTCGTCGAAGCGGCCCTCGTCACGGAGCGTTCGATAGGTGGCATGCACATCGCATTGTCGGCATTATACGATTGTCCTCCAAGTCTGTAAAGCTCGCATTCGCTCAGCACCTGACGCCCGTGGGTGAACTTGATCGCCGCAAGCTCGTCATCCGTCAGGCGCCCGTACTCGCACTCGGCCTCCTCAATCACCACCGGAAGCGGCCCGGCGCATCGTGTCCTCCCGTGGCGTAATTCACTCATGCGCCGCGGGCGTCGCTGGAGGTCCACCTGGCGGCTTCCGCGTTCTCCGTGCGGTTGACTTCGGCGCGGACCGGGGTAATTCCTCCCTCGTCACGAACGTTCCGTGCTGCACGCCGATGGCGTAAGCATTCTCGCAGGCCGCGCAGAAATGACGGAACCCATCGCTCGCGCGATCCTCTGACACGGGGACCTTCATGGTCGCAGGAGATTCACAGTATTCGTTTTCGCAGAAGATCTCGCTTGCTTCCTGGCGTGTCACGTCCTCTTCAGCGTCTTCCATGTGGAAACCTCCCGATCGAGTGACTCACAGGGCCATGGCCCGTTTGGGTTTGGCAGGGATCTCGGCCTTGGCGGTCGGAAGCTGGTACACGCCTGGGTAGCTGGCGGATAAATACCGGCCGGCTGCCTGCCGTCTCAACTCCTCCACCGCATCCGGGGCCGCCTTGCAGGTCGGCACGAGGTACCGGGCCGCTTCCGTCAAGGGCATCTCGAGCTGCCAGGCCCGCTGACAGCACTGTTCGATCTCCGCACCCGTCCAGTTGGTATCGTCCGGCTGCGGGCAGTCCCTCGGGATCTCGTACTGCTTCCGGTAGATCTTCCAGATGGCCGCTTTTTCGGCGTCATCCGGAAAATCGAACATCACCGTCCCGAGCTTGAACCGACGCCGCAGTTCCGGGGGCAACTGCTGACACTTGTTGCTCGTCGCGATAAACAACGCGGCATCGTCCGAAACCGCGCTAATCACCTTGAGCACCATGTCGGTGTTGCGTTCGGATTCCCCGACCAAGGACGACTTGGTGGAACCGGTGTCCCAGGCCAGGACCGGGATGCCGACTTCGTGGCCGGCCGCTTTGGCGATCTGCGACTTGCAGGTTCCGGGATGGCCGACCAGCAGGAGGCCGGTGGCCTTCTTGTCCTGCATGTAGGAGAGCAGCTTGCCGTGGATCGCCTGGCTGGTCCCGCTGGAATCCTGGACCGCACCCATGGCGCCGGCCAACATCTTCTCGATCTCGTCCATGAAGACAATGGCCCGGTACCGGATCTTGCCCGTGAGGATCTTGAGCAGATAGGACTTGAGGGCGCTCAACCCGCCGATCTGGGCGAAGGATTCCTGCCCTTTCCAGACGGTGAGCCCCGGGACCTGCTCGATCATGCTCACTTTGCGTTGCCAGAGCTGGTCCAGCGAAATCCCATCCCGACGCATGGAGAGCGCGATCGCTTGCTCCGCGGCGAACAGGGGAAGCCCCCGAACCGCGTCCACTTCCCGGGAGATCCGCTGATCCTCCGGGATGGTCACCTCGGCCGCCCGATATTGCTCCTCAAGCATGGCCTGAAGCTCTTGCGGGTTGGGATACGGCTCATCCAGGATCAGCACGTCATGCCGGAGCTCGGCCGGCAACGTGATGGATGGAGCCAACAGGATCAGCATCCGGTTATTGGACTTGAAGACGTCCCGCAGATTGCCGACCGCCTGGGCGACCGCCGGGTTGTCCAGAATCCGGTGCGCGTTCAACACCAGACAGGCCCCCCCGCGCGGTAACTTTTCGAGGACAGCCAACGCCATGACCGGATCGGTCGTGGCCTGCGGGTCCATGTCCCCGATCATCTGGGTGATGGCTTCGCCGCCGCGTGGATTGAGCCCCCTGAGCCCATGGATCAGGTCCCACCGGATGACCGGCAGGGCCTTGCCATTGGACAGGAGCTCGCTCAGGGCATTGATGGCGCCATACTGATCCGCCGTGGTCAGTGCCACCAACGGAACGGAGACTCGGCGCGCCGCTTTGATGTGGTCGAGAATGGACATGCCACCTCCTTGAGAACTGGTTGAGAACTCACGACAAATGACTCAATGTATGAAGGCCCGGGTTATGCCCAGGCAGATCGCGAGAATGGAGAGCGAGAAAGAGAATCCACCGCTCATCGAGAATGTGATCGAACGATGGCGCTGAGCACGGAGCAGGTCGAGTGGGTCACGCGCGTCAAACCAACATTCAGCACGTCGTCATGAGATTCGGCCACATCATGGCCTACGGCAGAGACACGACTACCCCTATATTACGGCCGAGCGAGGAATCCGATCCCGCCTTTCTCTGTCGTGCGAGAAGGCTCCAAGACGGCGATGCCCTCTCGCCTGAGGAGTCCAACCCATTGATAACTATGCAGATACCGTGAAGCAACCGCGCTTAACTGGGGATTGGCAGGACCACCAGCGCGTCGAGTTCAGCCTTGAACCGTTCGATGGCCTGGTCTACCGCTTGACGGAGTGAGGTGATTTTCAGGGATTCGCCCAAGGACCAGCCTGCAGCGTCTTGCAGTGATACGGAGACGGCTCTCTGCCAGGCCACCTCACCGGACTCCGTGAGCAGGAGCTTCGCGGTCAGCACGACAGGGGGCAAGGTTTCAACGTGGTGCGTGAGCAGCAGATCATGGATCGAGGGGCCGTCAATCCTGACCAGCAATAACCCGTCCGCCCCGGACAGCCGGCCGACCCGAATCGCCGACTCGTCCGCCACTTGCCCGCTCACCTGCAGCGCATGCTCCTCAAGGACCGCGCCGAGCGCAGTTCGTTCAACGAACCGAATATCGGGCCGCTGGGCCAGCACGTCGTGCGCGGTGGCTTCGATCCTGGCGTAGGCCACTCGCCAGCGGAGATCGGCCGAGTCCGGCACCACGATCGCGATGCGCTGGACTCTCGCCAAGGGGGATTCCTGAGCCGGCAGGGAGGGGATGGAGCCGGGTCGCGCGCTCGAACATCCCCCCGCCAGCCCCGCAAGCACGAGTCCGCCAACCACGATTCGCCATGTCGATTTCATGGTCTAGTTTACGGGGCGCTCGTCTGACGAACGACCGGTTTCACAAGGGGGGCTTGGTCTTTTTGGGCGGTCGGCACCACCGGGATCGGCCGAGCCGGGACGATCGCCTCCGTCGGCATCTTCTCCACGGCGGGCCCGGGCCTGGCGTCTCCAATCAGATCCGGTCCCTTGCCTTCCAGCGCCTGCTTGAGTCGAGAGGCGGTCTCCTGATCGTAGAGACCGGAACCCGGCAACTCCGCGATGCGCTGAAAAGTTTTGACCGCCTGCTCCGTTTCCTTTGTGTACTGTTCAGTCATTTCGACGCGCATCCCGGCCAGGTGCAAAGCCCGATGGAGTGCCAGGATGTCCGCTCCCTTCTGCCCCCGACGCAACGGGCCCGGGGGGACCCGTAGCTGAAGCGTCACCATATCGGGATCACCCAATTTGGGCTGATCGGTCTTATCGGCGACGGCCCTGACCGACGCTTCCACGGATTTCAACTGGGCGCCGAGCGTCTTGAGGTCTCGCTGTGTCGTTTCCATGGCCGATTTGACATCTTTCAACGCGCCGGTGAATTCCGCCACGGAAGCCTCGATTCCCGTGGCTTTCTGATGGGCCGACTTTGCGGTCCCCAAGGCTTCGCCGATCGATTCCGTATAGGCCTTTTGACTCGCATCGAGTCTGTCCTGCAGTCTCGCCTGGGCGGACAATAACCGTTCCGTCAAGATGTCAGGGGATGGCCCACTCGCGCATCCCATGAGGACGACCATTCCTGTCACGCCCATGAGGCTCGTGACGGACCGCAGGGTGCTCAGACCGCTCGCGCTCATCCTACTTCCCTCCCAGACCAATTCGCACAGCCGGTTGAATGGACACCAACACCTCTCCTTGATACAGTCCGGCCAGCCATTCCCCCCATCGTGCGCGTCCCTCAAGATAGACATCCGTCACCCACGTGGGTGGCCTCGAAACGACCAAGACCCGAGTCCCCTGCTCGGCCACGGGAACACGCCGGCCGTCCGGCAGAACCACCTCATATTCAGACGGCAAATGCCAGGATCCCACGGTGAGCGGCGCAGTTCGTGCCTCGAGCCAGACCGGGATCATCGATCGAATGCTGATGGTCGTTTCGCACACGCTTGAGCTGCTCGATGGAGAGAGGCTGCCGAACTCGCATGGACGTGCCACGGCAAGGTGGGGCACGATCGTCTGAGCCGCCCCGAACGTGTTCCACGGTTCCGCCAGGCTCGGCATTGGACTCAGTGCGAGGACCACCATCATCGCTCCGACAATCCGCCACCCCCATCTTGCTCCTAAAGAACCATGATGGATCCGCCGATAAGCCGGCAATTGTGGGAAGAGGTCGATCGGTGGCGATGGTTTCCCCTCCATCGTCCGCCTCTCTGATTCAGGGCCGATCTACTGTGATCTGACGACCGAGATCGTCCCCTTGCATTTCGCTGAGGCCAAGCCACGCCTGACTTCAGCCTCGGTCCTCCCACTCAGGGAACAGGGGCGGTGGCGCCTCCTCATCAATCCGCTACCGTTTCTCTCTGCTTCTCAACGACTTCGCGTCGTTGAGCCGGATAGTGCTCTTCTCGAGACCGTCCTGACTACGTTCGATCTGGTTTCCTCCTTCGACGACCCGCGGTGTCAAGTGTTTCGATCCGTTCGTCACCGCCTCAGGACGCCCGAGTCTGGGCACGAACACTGATTCTCGGTCCGTTCACACGAATGCTTGGCAGAAACCGTGCCGCGCTCCTCTCGCACAAGCCGCAGCTCGTCCCAGACTTATGCCAGAGGCTTCCAAGCTCGTCGGGTCTCGCCCGGCTCAAGACACGACTCGTTTCAACCGATCTGTCCGCTGCCGTCTTGCAGAAGGACCCAGGGGTCCTTGAACGCCCTTCACCGGATTTGCCCGCGTCCCTTCAGCACGACAGTTGATCCCCACCGCTTCCGCTCGGTGAACAGGTTGGGGTCTCATTGCCTTCCGTGAAATAGATCCCCTTCCAGTGATTGTCGTACCACGACTGACCATTGAGGTTCAGCCCGACGTTTGGCGGCATCCAGACCCGAATCTCTTGTGAAGGCTGATACGTCACATTCCCGGCGTAGAGCCAGAAAAACACCCCACCCGGCTTGCTCGGCGGCATCGTCACATCCACCTGGCCCCCGCCCACGACGGTGACCCGATAGGTTCCCTGATTACCAGTGTTACGCGGGGCGACCAGCAGCCAGACCTTGTAGAACCTGGCGTTGCTGGGGAGCGGCGTCAACGTGGTCCTCGCGGCGTCGTCTACCGTAATATTCATCACGGTTGACGAGTTCGTCCTCATCAGGGACAGATACGTGCCGATATCCGTTTCCTTCGACCAACAGAATTCGTTTCTCACACCACAGTCCGGTCGGTAGTGGGTGAAACTGGCCGCATCGCGATACACCCGACCGACCAGCATGGTCGGCGTGGCCTGGGCGGCATTCGACCAGGCCGACTTCGTGCTGCCGACCACACTACGGACGGCCAGGCTGTAGGTTTGTCCGTTCGTCAGCCCGGTGAGAGTGTAGCTGGTCCCGCTGACGCTCACGAGCACGGCCTGGTTGGGATCGAATGTGGCGCCAAGATGCCAGCCTAATTCATAGTTTGACGCGCCCGAGACGGCGCTCCACGATGCCGCAATCTGGTTCTCGCCCGCCGTGGCCGTGAAGCCGGTCGGGGCCGAGAGATCCGTGCTGGCGGCCACGACCGTCATCAGAATCTGTCCGGTGTACGTGCCCGAGATGGTACTCGTCGAGTCATTCTGAGCCGTTCCCGTAATGGCATAGGCCTGGACCGTCGCGAACGGCGCCGCCGTCTGATACAGCTGAGCCGTCTGGCCCGTGTCCGGGTTGACATTGATGGTCCCACCGGCAGGGGGATGCACCACGTAGGCCGAGATCAGCCGCCGGCCATTTCCATTGGTCAGCGGGGAGGCCTGCAACCGGACCGAGATGTCACTGTTGGTTGAAATTTGGAGCGTGGACGAGCACGTCGCGTTCGCGACGGGAGTCATTTGTCCGAACAGGCAATCGGTCCACGTGGCATTGGCGAAAGGCACCACCGAGGCACTGGTCGGAATGGAACCCGTCAGGCCACCGCTTGGATTCCCAGTGACGACGCTCGCCTCTCCTCGGACGCGCATCACGCCGAGGACGATCAGAATTCCCACCAATACACGCATCCATGCGTATACAGTCCTGCTCATTGTTGTTCCCGCCTCCTCATGAGAAGAAAAGATCCCACCCCTTGATCGACTGCCCCACGCCATCGACCGAGTCTCCCCATCATGGTCGCCTCCTCCTTGAGTGCCGTACTCCGTCGTATGCAACGACCTATCCCGCGTCCACTGTTCCGACTTCTGCGGTCGCTGCGGTGGACGCCGACAGAAACATCACCAATTCGCTTTCGTCCGTTTTCCACCGCCGGCTCCCCGCCAACGCCCCGAGGATCGGGATGCGGGCCAGGAACGGGATGCCCTCGTACGAATTGGCTTCGCTGCGCTGACGCAATCCCCCAATCGCGATCGTCCCCCCGTTGGGGATTCTGACCTGCGTCGAGGCCCGTCGCCGGTTGACCAACGGGCGATTGTCAGCGGTCGGGACCGCCGTTGACGCTTCAGCTTTCTTCACGTCCACGACCAGGGCCTCGTCCGTCGCCAGACGGACCGTCATATCCAGTTCGATCCCGGCCGGCACCTTTTCCACCGTGATGAACGGAAAGTTCAGCGGGCCGGATTGAAAGCTGAAATATTGCTCCGTGCCGATGAAGATCGAGGCCTGCTCCCCCTCAAGGGCCAGAATCCGCGGCGCCGCGATCACGCGCGCCTGGCTGTTGGTCTCCAAGGCCTTCAGCTTTGCCAGCAACTGCACCGCGCCGACCGGTCCCGCCCAGGTCAGCATTGCCCCAGCCGAATCGGCGGTCGCGCGCGCGGCCTTGGTGACATCGGAGGCCATGGCCGGCCCGTCCAGACGAGGCATGCGTCCGGACCAGGACATCCCGAGCTCATCCAAGGCCTGCCGGGAGAGATCCACGACGATGGCCTCAATGACCAGCTGCTTCGACCGTTGATCCAACTCCGCCAGCAACTTGGAGAGGCGGGCGGTGACGATGCCGGGGGCCGTCACCAAGAGGGCGTTGCGTTTGCCGTCCACCTTGATATACGAGGACGCCCAATCCGGCAGCATCATGCGGAGATCATCGGCTCGGAGGTGGCGCGGGCGGTAGATGGATGTCGTCACCAGCAGGGGATAGACCGCGGATTTGCTGTCCGCAGGGCCAACCAGCCACCCATCCCCAAACGGGGTTGCGACCAGACCGAGGGGCAGCGTCACGCGCTCGAGGGCCACCGGGAGCGGGGTCATCTCCAGCGTCAAGGTCACCGTGCCCTGTAACTGCGGATCCATGACGATCGGCACTTTGGCTTGCGCGGCGATGTCCGAGAGGACCTGCTTAAGATCCGTATCCATCCAGGTATTCGTGATCCGCGGGTGGGAACCCTGCGCCTGTTCCTTCTCAAGCTTCGACGCCTCCATCAACCGCTTCGCCGCAGCGGAAATCCGCCCCTTGATCTCCGTGAGGTGCTCCGTGATCCGCGCCGATCGTCCGATTTCCGCCGAGGTGACGTTGGCCCCTGCTTGTTCAGACCGGCTGGCCTCTGCTGCGAGCTCGACCGTGGCCGGCTTGGCGTGACATCCGACGACCGCCAGCAGCAGGCCGGACAGGCCCACGGTCATCCACGCGCGGGATCGCCACCCATGCCCGGTTCGGTTCCTCTTGCCCCAGTGTTTCTGCATGGTGTCGTCTTTCCCCGCCCTCACGGCGCGCCGGCGATCTCGGCGGCCGGTCCCGTTACGGACAGCGGGCGCTTGGCGTCGTTATCCACCACTGCGCCGATCCGATACCGTCCGGCGGCGAGATCGGACGGCCATGCCGCGGCAAAGGTCCGCTCTTCGCCCGGCCCGATGGTGCGCTCGCCGGCCAGGAGCGACACGCGGGCCGGCTCCGAGACGCCGGGGATCTCCACGATGGCTTGCACCGTGGGTTCCAGCGTGATCGGACCGGTATTTTTTACCGTGACCATCAACTGTTTATTTTGGAGCACAACCGGTGTAACTTCCGCTTGCGGTTTCATGGTGCTGACGGCGACTCGGAGCGGCAGACCTGGGATGATGGTGTGTTCGGGCTCTTTCCCGGCGAGTTCACCCGCGATCTCCGCCTGACACTGCGTCTTGACGCCTGGTCCGGCCAGGATCGTCAGGGCGACTCCCATGCGCATCTGCGACGGCACCTCCACGTCGCCCGGCGCGTCCAGCGTCCAGCCCTCACACAGGGCCCCGCGAGGTCGCGGCTGAATCGCCACCCGAACCGGACTGCCCGTTTCGTTTCGGAGGGCCAGCGTCAGCGTCCGCCGTCCGCCCGGCGCCATCGTCACGTCCAGCGGATCTCCCTCAAACCGCACCGGCGCGCCCCCCGTCCTCCCGCCTTTCGCCGACGCATCCGCGTCGAGGACCAGGGGAACGGTCGAGACGAGCGTGCGATTGTTTCCGTAGCGCACCACCAGCCGCGTCTGATACGTGCCAGTCCCCATCGAGCGCTTGACGGCGCCGGTGAAGGTCACAAACCCCCCGGGATACACCGACTGCGTGGTGACTGTCCGATCGGCCTTGAAACTTTCCAGTTGGAGCCGTTCCAGGATCCGGCTGCCGTCTTCCGTCAACACCACCGCTTCGGCCTGAACGGGGGTGGTGGCTTCGGCCAGGTTGGCGATCTCCGCCGTGAGCATCGGAGACGGCTGCACCGACCATTCAGCCTGCCGGACGCCCACTTTGAACGGCACGCTGCTTCCGTCGATGCTCACGCGCATCATGACGGCGTACCGCATAATCATCTTGGTCACGGCCTGCATCATGCCCGTCTTGGCGGCGGCCCCTCCTCCCTCTTCTTGAGGGACGACTTCGATCAGGACCGCGCACACGCGATCCCCACGGGTCCGCTTGGGGACGGCGACGGCGGCCTGTAGCGTCACGCCCTCACCGGCCGCCAGCGCGCTCGGAGCATTCTCCACGGACAACCATTTTCCGCATGAGTTCGGATATTCGCCCGCTTCAAAGAAGTTCGCGATGCCGTTCCCTTGCTGGACGGCATCGTAGGCGGCCACCGTAATCTGCACCGGGCGCGACAGCCGATTGAGCAGCCGAATCGGATAACTCGCCCGGTCTCCCGCGCCGATTTGCGCGTTGATCTCCAGCGGATCCACAATCATGCCGCCGCGCCCACTCCCGCCCGACACCCCGGTGGACTTGACCGCGACGACCGGCTTTGACCCCGCCCACCCGGGGTCGGCCGGCCCAATCCATCCCATCAGCGTCAAGATGATGATGCCGTATCCCAGACTGACTTGCGGACGTGCAGGCTTCATCAACACTCCTCCTTGCCGAGTCTCATCACCCCGGGCTCAAATCCGGAGCAAGCGTTCCAACGAGCGCGCAAAAGAAAGGGGGCGGCCCCAACCACGATACTGAGACTCGCCCCCTCTCCACCCCTCCCGTTCCGGTTACTGCTTGACCACCGTCACGACGATGGTGCCGTTGTACGAACCGGCAATCGTCTCGCCGTTGATGACGGAGGCCGACCCCGCGATGGCGTAGGTCGTGGGGGTATCCAACGGCGCAGCGTTCTGAGCCACCACGTAGCTGGTGTTGGTGGAGCCAGGATCCGCCGAGATGGCGGCGCTGGCCGGATTGGCGCCCTGCGCGAACGTGTAGGAGCTGTTGATGTGCTCCGTGCCGCCGCTCCGGGTCATCCGGGTCGGCGTGAACGTCACGTTGATGTTCGCATTGCTCTTCACCTGCGCGCTGTCCGTGCAGGTCGCCGTGGCGCCCGGACCAGTCATGGCCGAGAACGCACACTGGTTGAAGACGATCTCCGCATAGTCCGTCACGGTCGCAGACGTCGGGATCGAGGCGGAAATGCCGGCACCGGCCGGATCCCCGCTGACGGACCCGGCGAAGGCCGGAGTCGTCATCAACGCGCCGGCTACGGCCAGCGCCACCATCTTCCCCGTGATCCCCTTGAGATGCTTCAGAATCATACGATGCCCTCCTTGCTGCGGATCAGCAGCCCTCTCTGGCTGCCGTCTCGGATTGTGAGATGTTCCTCTGCTCGGTCCCATTCCGAGTTCAGAGTCTTGACCGTGTCACCACCAACATGCGCGCCCCTCGTTCACGACCGGACCATCGTCCCCTCCTTACCCGCTTCCATCCAGGCGCTCCGGTTTGGAGCGGCCCGGCGTTTCGCCTTCGCTCACGCGGTCGCCAATCGTCCCTGATCGACGTCGTGGCGCGAGCCCCTCGCCTCCTATATTACGGACGAGCCGCAGCCCGAACGGCTACACTCCCCCGACTCCGCGCTTTTTGTGCGCGCGAAAGATCGGCTCGATGCTCTCGGTCAACATCCCCGGCCACGTTTCCGCGACCCCGCTCGCGACCAGCGAGGCGTCCACGCACGGTCGCCGCTCCTGGTATGCGCGTAGGAGCGCTCGATCGGCGACCATGTTGAGGCGCAGAGGGATACCGGCTGCGGCATCGACGATGGCGTCGAGCGCGTCCGGCACGATTATGGGCCGCGCTCCCTGGCCGGCCATCCCGAGCCGCTCCTCCACGTAGCGCTTGGCGTCATCGGGGGACAAAGCGGACAGGGTCGCCCATTGCCCAACTCGACAAGCGAGACCGAGCTCTTGCACGTGTTGAGATAATTCAGGCCGACCGATCAGGACGAGCGTCAGGCCCCACTGGGCGCCGGCATGGACATTCCGGCACATCCGTAGCGCATCGAACCCATCCAAGACGTGTCCCAATGCCTGCGCCTCATCCACCAGGAGCACCACGCGCTTCCGCCGGGACTCCTGCGCAACCAGGAAGGCCATGAGACGAAGCCACTGGTCGTGGAGATCGCCGACAGGCCGCACGCCAAACTGCGACAAGACTTCCCGGAGCCACGTGTCACGTGTGAGCAGGTAGGGATTGACGATCAGGCCGACCTCGTGACGGGCCGGGTCCAGCGTCCGCACCAATCGCCGGGCAAGGAGTGTTTTTCCGCTGCCGGCTTCGCCCGTCAGCACAACGAGCCCCTTTCGATGGTCAATGCCTTCCCGAATCGACTGAAATGCGGCCTCATGACCGGGCACGGGGACATACCGGTCCGGATCCGGCGCCTCTTCAAATGGAGGGTGCGCGAGCCCCCAGTAGGTTTCATATCCCATTTCGTTCGATTGCCCCGCTACGACGCCGACCGCCGCCACTGTTCGGACTCTCGATACCAGCGCGCCTTGGCTCGCTGGAGTTCCCGTTCCATCAAAAACAGACGCCGTTCCTCATCTTTCGGTTCGTATCGTTCTTGCGCTCTGAGGTCGCTGACGCCGATCTCCTTCGCCAACCAGTAGCTCGCGAAAGAGGCGAGCAGCGCGAGGGCGAGGACCACTCCCCCCCACCGAGTCAGCTGTCGCCAGGATCGCCCACGACGTTTCCCCATGAAGATGCCTCGTGGGCCTCTCAGCCTGTTCTTGCTCTCGGCGCGCATCTCAGCCGAACTCTCGAATGCAGGGGTGGGTGGAGTTCAGGGCCGGGCCGGTCAGCGATTTCCGTACGGCTCCGAAGTCCGTGATGGCCGACGCCTTCTTAGTTCCCGCCCCTCTTTTCGTCTGACTTCTCCTCGTCCGCTTTCGGAAACCCGGGCTTCTTGTCCTTGGATTTCCCCTTGTCTTGGTCCTTGTGGCCGTCTTCGTGAGCCATGACCGAGTTCAGGTCCTGCTCGTGATTCCCTGCGAACGCGGCCACGGCCCCCAGCCCGACCCCCAACACCATCGCCAACCCCACCAATGCTTTCCCGGTCATCTCTTCCTTTTTGCTCGGGTTGTGGCTTTTTGCCCCAATTCCTCATCGGGCTCCGTTTAGGTATTACGTCCTGACGAAGCCACTCCCTGCGGCCTCTTCAAATTTTTTTCGCATGACCAGCATGACCCCAGGTTGGTTGGCTGGACGAGACGGGTCCAACGGTTGGGCCGTACAGGGCCGATGCCAGTACAGACCGGCCGCCCAGAGCAGGTCTCGGGACGTACTCGGGAGCAGAAACGCTTCCCGGCAGGTCTGGCATTGCAGATAGGTATCCAAATCCGGACACGCGAGCTCGAATGGAATAGGAGACCCGGAGGGGTATTACGTCCGAAGAGCCGGGGATGAGGCCCCGTCTCGATGGCTCTTAGGCCATGGGGAGCTCGAATACACTTGCAATTCATGGCGTGAATGATTATCATTCACGTCGTGAATAGTCTACCGACACCCCTTCCGCGCTCTCTCACCAAGGAAGTCGTCCACGCGCTGGCCGAGTTTCCGGTTGTCGTCCTGACCGGGGCCAGGCAGACCGGGAAAAGCACGCTGATCCGCGAGCTGCTCCCCGCATCAGGCCGGGATTACCGCACCCTGGATGATCTTGATGTACTGGAGCGGGCTCAGCGAGAGCCGGAAGCCCTCGTCAGCTCCAAGGGACCAGTGACCATTGACGAAATCCAGCGGAGCCCGGACCTGCTGTTAGCCATCAAGCGGGCCGTCGATCGAGACCGAAAGCCGGGGCGGTTCCTGCTCTCCGGCTCCGCCAACCTCGCCCTGTTCGGCAAGGTGTCGGAGACCTTGGCCGGCCGCGCGGTCTATCTGACGCTGTACCCGTTCACCGCGGCCGAACGAATCGGGCTAGGCACTGTCGGCCAGTGGGAAAAAGTCTTTCATGATCCGTCGCAATTCGAAGGGGCTCATCCCGCCTTTGGACGAGCAGAGGGAGGGCTCCTTCAGAGCGGATTTCCTCCTGCCGCACTGATGAAGACTCATGCGCTTCAGAGAACCTGGCTGGACGGCTATGTCAGGACCTATCTGGAACGGGACCTCCAGACCCTCTCGTCCATTGAGAACCTGGTGGATTTCCGACGGCTCATGCGGGTCGCGGCCCTCCGATCAGGCTCGCTCATCAACCAGAGTCAGATCGCCCGTGACGCCGGGCTTCCCCAGCCGACGGCGCACCGGTATCTGAACTTGCTGGAGGTCTCCTCCCTCCTCCATCGCCTGTCGGCCTATGCGGTCAATCGGACCAAGCGCGTCATCAAGGCTCCGCGCCTCTTTTTCTGTGACACCGGGCTGGCCGCCTATCTGGCTGGAATCGCGACCACGGCCGATCTCGAAAAGGCGGGACTGACAGGCGCTCTCTTGGAGACCCTGGTCTTCAGCGATCTGCTCGCGTGGCGCGAGACACTGACGCCCAGGCCGGAGATTCTCTACTGGAGAACGGTCTCAGGGGCGGAGGTCGATTTTGTGATCGAGCGAGCCGGGAAGGTGGTGCCTCTCGAAGTCAAAGCCGGCGGTCGGCCCCGCACTCCCGACATTCACCATCTTCGATTCTTCCTCGATGAATACGGGACAACCGCGCCCCATGCCGTGCTCCTGCACACAGGCCAGCGTTGCGAGCCGCTCGCGGACCGGATCTGGGCAATCCCGCTGTCGGCAGCCTTGGGACTGTCCAACAGCAAACCGCAATAAACAGCCGTTACGGGCTGGATCATGCCAACCCTTGACATCCTCCCCGGCCTGAAGGCCGGCGATTCCTACGGCGTTCAGACCCCACCAGCGGCCCGAATCGCTTCGGGGGGGCCGCTTCGGTACAGGACTGTTTTGTTGTCCGTCTTCATCCCACGTCCCTCACGCCAAGGATCATGGCTTCAACCTCACCGTTCACGATTTCAGCAGCCTTTGTTGCTTCCGCAGGTTTTCGCAGCAGGTCCGCACGTTCACTGGCCACCTCTCGTTGCTTCTCTGCTGGCACATGAGGAATTGGGAACTGGAGGAGATTGTCAACGTAGAGCCGCTGCTTGACCGCGCCAACCCGATGCACCTGGATCAATTCGATGAAGAAGGGCGTTCCAATCAGCACGGCGACGAATCCGGGCAGCAATCCAGACCTGACTGGAGTGCTCCTGTAAGCTCCCCCGCCAAGGAGACACTCCCAAAGGAGAAGTTCCGGCTGTGAGTTTGGCCCGATACAAGGTCGGCGGAAGCCCCGCCAAGGTCTCATGGGGCCGTTCCTCGTTATAGCTGTCCAACCATTCCGCACTGATCTCCCGGACCTGGTCGAGCGACTCAACCACATAGGCATCGAGCACGTCGGTCCGGTAGGTGCGATTGAACCGTTCGATGAAGGCATTCTGACCCGGCTGGCCCGGCGGGATGTACCGACGGGCGATGCCCCGCTCGGTGCACCAGGACACAAACCGCTCGGCCAGCAGTTCCGGCCCGTTATCGAGCCGAATCGCCTGCGGCTGGCCGCGCCAGGCCACGACCTGTTCCAGCACGCGAATCACCCG
>JBFLWP010000023.1 GCA_040757595.1 Nitrospirota bacterium
TGCTGATTCCGTATGTCCGCTGGGGGTATTACAAGGGCGGCTTCAAGAACAACGCGGCGGCGGCGGCCGACAACAGCATTTTGTATGTGGGCATGGTGTGGGAGCCGGACACGCACCTGCGGCTGGTCACAGAATGGATCACCGAGAACCGGCTGACCCAGGTGGGCATGCAGTTCGGGCAGCCCCAGCAAGAAGTCAACGGGAACATGCTCCGGTTCCAGATCCAGTGGTTCTGGAACTGAGACAACCTTCGTTCTCCCTTCTCCGGTTTTGGCCCGGGCTCCCGCGGAGAGCCTCGCTGGAAAGGGCACGCGCATCACCTCCGTGAGTGCAAAGGTGGTCAGAGCCCTATTCGGTGTTCTTAATCACCCAGCCCTTCTTCCGCATGCACCGCTCCGTCGCTTCGAGCAGGAGGTACCGGCTCCCCTGCTGGAGCTTGGGGTCGCGCAACGCGTCGCCCTCGCACCTGTTGTAGTCCTGGGTGAATTCCTCCTGCGGCTTGTTCGGATGGACCCAGGACGGGCCCGAGCAGGCCGCGAGGTGCAGGGCACAGCCGATACAGATCGTGAGAACAGCGGATCGCCATGTCGTCATGAGCCGTCTCCTCCTGAGGTAAACTCCGAAAGGCCGGTTGGAGGATAATCCCGTTCACCCATCGCGTCAAGCGGTCCGACCCTTGCCAGGGCAAAGCCCATCGTGTACCCTCACCCCTGGGCTGGCGTAGCTCAACTCGGCAGAGCAGCGGTTTTGTAAACCGCCGGTTGGAGGTTCAAGTCCTCTCGCCAGCTCCACGCCTCGCTAGCGGGGCGGGAGCCTCAATGCTTGTGGCGATCCGCTAAACGCCACCAGCGGTTGCTTTTCTGTTCCCGAGCTTGCTCGGCGGGAGCGCCGAAGCGCGATCCGCTCGTTTCAGTTTTAGTAAAGGTTCACCGTCTCTGCTGCCATGAGGAATGGGGGAAGCATGCCATCCATGAGACTGTCTTTTATACCAATGGCAGGACTTCTATTCTGGGTACTAGCCCATTCCACCGCTCTTGGAGAGGAGGCTCTGCTCCGGTGGGGACAGTCTACCTCCAGAGGCCTCTACGCGGGCGCCTTCGGTGGCCTTGGGAATTCCAGTAACGGAGGTCTCGCGCAGCGCGGAACGGCCTTTTCCGGCGGTGGGCCCATCTCCGTTAACGCCGTGGGCAATGCTGACACCAAGACGGCGGCGATCGGTGGACTGCACGTTGGTTACGAATGGCCTGGGTGGTGGTACGGCAGGGAGGAATCGAGATGGGGACTGCTACCCGCTGCCGAGTTGGAAGGCTACTATCTCGGGAGCACCCAGAGCGGGCAACTGACCAGTTCGGACTCAATTCCCAATCGCCGCTTTCAGGTCTCCTTTCCCATGCACATGGGGGTCTTCTTGACCAACGCACTCGTGTCTCTCCACACTCCCTACAAGGTTCACCCCTACATCGGTGGCGGCGTGGGAACGGCGTTCGTGTCCGTCTCGGGAGCCGAGTCCTTTCAGGTGAATCCGGCTGAGCCGGGCATCAACCACTTCAATTCGAAACCGGACGCCTCCAGTTGGAGCTTTGCCGCACAGGCGAAGACCGGCTTCCGCACCGAGATTGACGAGCGTTGGTCGGTCTTCGCCGAATACCGGTTTCTCTATCTTGCCCCAACCAGTTACACCTTTGGCGCCACGGAGTATTCCACCCACGTTCCGACCACTCAATGGAACGTCCACTTCGGAGGCATGTTCTACAACATCGCTGTGGCCGGCCTTGGGTATAGTTTCTCTCAATAGGCTGGAGAAGGTCAGAAAGACAGTGAGAAAAAAGAGACAGTTGCGACACTGCCCGATATCTCCGACCATGCCCAGCCGGCTGCTTATCCTGTTCCTCCTGGCGCCGCTCGTGAGCGCCGCCTGCTCCCCATCCTTGGCCTATCGCGAAGGGCATGGGTTCTACTCCGAGCAGCTCACGCAAGCTCAAGTCGAGCAGGCCATCCAAGCGGGCACCGTGACGAAGGCCGGGCGGATCACCATCGAGTCGTCCGATTGCGGGCTCTACTCGGAGCGAGCCGCCGACGAGGCCCTCATCGTGGTCCCGTTGAAGGAGAAGCTTCGGGAGATGGGCGCCAACGCCGCCACGCACGTCTCGGCGACCGAGAGGCCGGTTTTCATCCTGCTCAGCTTCATCACTCTGCCCATGGGGTGCGCCGACTGGACCATCCGCGGCGAGGCGTGGCTGGTGGATGGCCAAGGCATCCCATCAGGTCCGGCTTCTCGTTCCGGACCTTGACGGCCGGAGCTTGATGCCTATCTCCAGCCTTGAGACCGAAGAATTGTTTCCGCTCGCTTCTTGGAGCCGCCGCTGATGGCTACACGAGACCGGGAATGGCCGGCTTACACCCAGTGGTACTGCTGTCCCGTTTGCCGGCGCCTCTGGACCTCTCAAGGAACCGACGTCGTGGCGTTGGACCAGTGCCACGCACTGGGTCCCGCCTACCCTACCGATGGGGTCCCGGCCAAGCTTTGCACGGTCTGCGAAGGGGAGCGGACCATGCCGGTCGCCGAGATCTGACCGAAATCCGTCAATCGTCACGCGTATCTCGTCTCTCGTCTTGCGCTTCACGAGAGACGCTTCACGTTGCCTTCCTACCCCTCGCCTTCTGTCCGCTGCCGGAAGAGCCGCTGCCGCCGGGACGAGCCGTGAAGGGCCGCGAACAGGTGGCCGCGGAAGATCAGCATGGCCACGGCCACGGGAGGCGTGAGGAGCACCACGAGCCCGGAGCTGGCCAGGTCCGGCAGCCCCAGGTAGCTCAGCCAGGCGGTCAGCAGCGTGAACGGCAGGATCAGAATCTGGAAGAAATCGAGCCCCGCGCCGCGACCGAGGCGGCCGGAGATCCCGAAGAAGAACGAGAGGCCGAACGGAGCCACCACCACCGCCAGGGGCAGGAACCACTCGATCCAGTTGTCGAGCACGAACTCGTAGCTCTCCCGGATCACGTCCAGCGGGGAGTCGTGGCGTACCTGATAGATGACCTCGGGAGCCGGGTTCAGCAGGATGAACAGGAGCAGGAAGATGGCGGCGGCCAGGAACGGGCCGTTCGGATTGGCCGCCAGGCCCTTTTCCAGCAGCATCATCGGCACCCACAGGACGAAGCCCAGCCCGATCACGTCCCAGAAGTGCTGGCCCAGGCTTTCCCAGATGTCGTGGAATCCGAGGCGGCGAGGGCTGCCGACGGCCTGCTCGATCAGCCCAAGCGTGGCTCCGATCAACAGGGCGTTGACGGCCCCCAGGATGAACCCGCCGATCAACCCGAGCGGCGCCACGATGGACGTGGCCAGGACCATCGCGGCGCCGAAGAGCACGACCGCGATGACGAGGACCCAGCTCCGGAGAAACGACTGAACGGTGGCGCGCAGGGCGTTCTGGTACAGACGCAGGGTGGCGCGGAGAATTTCGGTCATGGGCCGGCGATCACCTCGACTTCCTCATCCAGCTCGCGGCTCCCCGTGCGAGCAGTCTCCTGGGCACCCAGCGTCCCAACCGGTCCACCAGGGCACCGCTCCAGTTGGTCGTCACGACCGCCGGCCCACGGTCGAGGGCTGCCAGCGAAACGGCGACCACCTCCATCGAGGTCTGGGCCTTGAACGGGTTCCGCGGCTTGAACTGGGCCGTCTCGTGGAAGTCAGTGATCGTGGAACCGGGGCAGCAGGCCTGCACGCGCACGTTCGAGGCCCGCACTTCCTCCGCCAAAGCCTGTGAGAACGTGATCAGGAAGGCTTTCGTGGCGGCGTACTCCGCGATGTACGCGAGCGGCATGAACCCGGCCGTCGAGGCGACGTTGATGATCCCGCCGGACCGGCGCTCGATCATCCCCGGCAGAAAGAGGCGGATGCTCTCGACGACCGTGTTGACGTGGAGGCGCAGCATCTCCTGAATGCGGGGCATGGGTTGTTCGGCGAAGGGGCCGAAGAGGCCGAAGCCGGCGTTGTTGATCAGCAGGTCGGTCGCCGGCCGGCGCTCGCGCGCGGCGGTGAAGAGCCGGTTGGCCGCCTCCGGGAGGGCCAGATCCAGCACCGCCACGTCCGCGGCGACGGGGAAGCGGCCGGCGAGTTCCGAGGCCAGCCGCTCCAGACGGTCCCGGGCCCGAGCCACGAGGAGCAGATCGTACCCCCTGGCGGCCAGGGCCCTGGCATAGTCGGCCCCGATCCCGCGGGAGGCGCCGGTGATCACGGCGAAGGGATTCGTTGTGGAGTGGGACATCGTCGAGGACTCAATCGGACAATAGTCCGGTTGCCCCTCTTCGGTCAAGGTCCCTTCACGACCGGCCGGCCCGGCGTCTCCGCAAGCTTGACCCTCCCTCTCCCCTCCTCTATAAGGTCGTTTTAGGTGAGGGCCGTGCGCCATGATCGATCGGGCCTACGCGGGTCATGCCGGAGAAGCAGGACAGGCCTGGCTCCCGCACGAGGTGATGGCAGGGCTCATCCTCCTCGCGGGCTTGGTCCTCTTTCTACTCATCGGCCTGGCGGTGTCGTTCTGGCGCATCAGACAACTGGACCGGCGGCTGCGGACCGTTGAGCGGTGTGTCGCATCAGATGCCGATCGAGCGTCTTCAGCCGGGCGCCAGGAGCCGTGAGGATCTCACCTGCTCGGAGCGTTTCTCCGTTCGAGGTCTCGATAAGTCGGGCCCATCGGTTGACTTGCGGCTCAGGGTGATTAGCTCTGTTAGCGACGCGGCCTCCGTCGCACGGGAGAACGACCCATGGACATGAACCACATGACCGTCAAGCTCCAGGAGGCGCTCCAGACCGCCTCGGCGCAAGCGATGCGCCGGAGCCACCAGGGAATTGATGTCGAGCACCTGCTCCTGGCCCTGCTGGAGCAGGGGGAAGGCTTGACCGTTCCCCTCCTGGAGCAAGCGGGCGTCTCTGTCTCTTCGGTCCGGAGCGCCGTCGAGCAGGCCCTGGCCAGGCTGCCCCAGGTGCAAGGGGGCGGGGCCACTCCCGGGCAAGTGCACATCACCAACCGTCTGGCTCAGGTCCTCACCAGAGCCGAGCAAGAGATGCAGGCCCTGAAGGACGAGTACCTGAGCGTCGAGCACGTGCTTCTCGCGATGGTGGAAGAAGGGGGCGTCTTCCAGCGTCTGGGGTTGACGAGGGACCGGGTGCTGGCTTCGCTCCAGCAGGTGCGGGGCCACCAGCGGGTGACCAGCCAGGATCCGGAAGGGACCTACCAGGCGCTGGAGAAATACGGACGCGACCTCACCAGGCTGGCCGGCCAGGGCAAGCTGGACCCGGTGGTCGGGCGGGACGAGGAGATCCGGCGGGTCATCCAGATCCTGTCACGGCGGACCAAGAACAATCCGGTGCTCATCGGCGAGCCGGGCGTCGGCAAGACCGCGATCGTGGAAGGCTTGGCCCAGCGGATCCTCAAGGGCGACGTGCCGGAGGGGCTCAAACACAAACGCCTCATCGTGCTCGACATGGGCGCGCTGATCGCCGGGGCCAAGTTCCGCGGCGAGTTCGAGGAGCGGTTGAAGGCCGTGCTCAAGGAGATCCAGGCCTCCCAGGGACAGGTCCTCCTGTTCGTGGACGAGCTCCACACGGTCGTGGGGGCCGGGGCGGCCGAAGGGGCCATGGACGCGGCCAACCTGCTCAAGCCGATGCTGGCCCGTGGCGAGCTCCACATGATCGGCGCGACTACGCTCGACGAGTACCGCAAGCACATCGAGAAAGACGCGGCGCTGGAGCGACGCTTCCAACCCGTGCTGGTGGACCAGCCCTCGGTCGAAGATACGATTTCGATCCTGCGGGGTCTCAAGGAGCGGTACGAGGTCCATCACGGGGTCCGGATCAAGGATGCGGCGCTCGTGGCCGCGGCGAAACTGTCCCACCGGTACATCGGGGACCGGTTCCTGCCGGACAAGGCGATTGACTTGGTGGACGAAGCGGCGGCGCGCCTGCGGACGGAGATCGACAGTCTGCCCGCCGAGCTGGACGAAGTGTCCCGCAAGGTCATGCAGCTGGAGATCGAGCGGGAGGCCCTCCGCAAGGAGAGCGATCCGGGGAGCCGGGCCAGGTTGGAGACGCTGGAGCAGGAGCTGGCCGAGAAGAACCGCGACCTGAGCGCGCTGAAGACCAGGTGGGAAACGGAGAAGGCCGCGGTCGGGCGCCTCCGCAAGATCCGCCAGCAGATCGAGGACGTGAAACACCAGATCGAGCGGGCGGAACGGGCCTACGATCTCAACCGCGTGGCCGAGCTCCGCTACGGCGAACTGCCCAGGCTCGAACGGGAGCTGACCCTCGAAGCGCAGCACCTGGCGAAAAAGCAGGGAGAGAGCCGCCTGCTCAAGGAGGAAGTGGACGAGGACGACATCGCGCTGGTCGTCAGTCGCTGGACCGGCATCCCGGTCACCCGCCTGATGGAGGGCGAGCTGGACAAGCTCCTGAAGCTGGAGGAGTTGCTGCACCGGCGGGTCGTCGGGCAGGACGAAGCGGTCCGGGCCGTAGCCGACGCGGTCCTGCGGGCCCGCTCCGGCATCAAGGACCCGAACCGGCCGATCGGCTCGTTCTTGTTTTTGGGCCCGACGGGCGTGGGCAAGACCGAGCTGGCCCGCGCCCTGGCGGCGAGCCTGTTCGACGACGAGGCGAACCTGGTCCGGATCGACATGTCCGAGTACATGGAGAAGCACACGGTCGCACGGCTGATCGGCGCCCCGCCCGGCTACGTCGGGTACGAGGAAGGCGGCCAACTCACCGAGGCGGTCCGGCGCCGGCCCTTCTCGGTCATCCTCTTCGACGAGATCGAAAAGGCCCACTATGACGTGTTCAACATCCTCCTCCAGGTCCTGGACGACGGCCGGTTGACCGATTCGCACGGCCGCACCGTGGATTTCAAGAACACGGTGCTGATCATGACTTCGAATCTGGGCAGCCAGGAGATCCTCGAGGCCCAGCAGCGGCGCGCCTCCTATGAAGAGGTCCGGGACCTGGTCATGGCCGAGCTGCGGCGGCATTTCCGCCCCGAGTTTCTGAACCGGGTTGACGAGACCGTGGTCTTCCACCCGTTGACCGACGAGCAATTGACCAGGATCGTGGACATCCAACTGGGCCGGCTGCGGGACCGGCTGGCGGAGCGGCGGATCCTGCTGGCCCTGACTCCGGCGGCGGTGACCGACCTGGCCCGCCGCGGGTACGATCCGGTTTTCGGCGCCCGCCCGCTCAAGCGGCTGCTCCAGCAAGACGTCGAGACCCCGATTGCACGGCTGCTGGTCAGGGGCGAGCTTCGGGACGGAGACACGGCGACAGTGGACATGAAGGACGGCCGCATGCTCGTCGTCCCCACCGTCGAGACGAAACAGGACTGAGCGCCCGGGGGCTTGACCGGCGGCCCGGCGGTGTTATCTCCAATTTCCGTCGGCGCCGACGGACGTTGAGCGAGCGTTGACGGGACAACGGCAAGCGGGAACGGATGGCTTGCCGATCGAGCCGAGGGATGTGAAAGTGGAAAGGAGGAGGCCATGCAGCTCGCGACCTATACGCCGTTTGATCTTCAGATCGACAGGTTCTTGAACGATGCGTTGAGCACCGTCGTCCGGCCGATCCGGACCTGGGCCCCGGCCTGCAACGTCTACGAGGATGCGGACGGGTTCCACGTGGAGGCTGCCCTGCCGGGCATGTCGGCGAAGGATATCGAGATCGTGGCGGAAGACGGGGTGCTGACGATCAAGGGCGAGCGGAAAGAGGAGGCGGTTGAGCCCGAGCGGACCTACCTGGTTCGCGAGCTGGGCCGGGGCTCGTTTTCCCGTTCGTTCGCGATCCCGACCCACGTGGATCACAACAAGGCGTCGGCGACCTACAGGGACGGGGTGTTGTTCGTTCAGCTCCCCAAGCTGGAGGAAGCCAAGCCGCGCCGGATCGTCATCGAAACGAAGTGACTCACCTGAGGGATGCTTGAGCCGCCGGCTCGTGCCGGCGGCTCTTTGTTATCCGATCGCGGCCGATTTCCCTTCCAGGTCCGTCTGCCCGCCGCTCATTTTTTTCTTCTCGACGCGCCACTCGGTCGGCGAAATCTGCAGGATATGGCCCCGCACCGTCCGGAACTCCCCTTCCCGGAGCGTCACGCGCCCGTCCTCCTTCAACTCGGCCCGCAGGACGACCTTGCCGGTCTCCAGGTTTTTGAGCGTGAGGCTGGTCCGGGTCCTGGTCAGCTCGTGCGCCCGGCGCTCGTTGAACTGCAAGGCGCTGTCCACGACCTTGGCGATGACCCGTCCGGCCTCGTCATAGGTGATGAAGTTGATCAGAAGGGGGCCTCCCGGCTTGGGGAGGGTCAGGGTGATCTGGGGCACCCCTTCGACCTCCACCGTGCCGTCCGTGTTGCGGTACAGGTGCGATCCAATCTCGATGTCCATCTCTTCTCCCTCGTCCCTTACGCCTCGCCTCTTACGGTTTCTTGATCCGATCCAGGATGAGCGCGATGCAGCCGCCCAACAATCCGCCCCCGACGATCGCCGTGAGCAGCTCGACGAGCTTGACCTCCCAGAGCGATCCCTGGGCCTGCATGATCTCCCGGATGCCGCCCTCCAGCATGATCACCGACAGGGCCATGGTGGCGCCCACCATGAACCACCAGGAGAAAATCCTGACCGAGGGAGGAAGCCCGTTCTTCACGGGAGGTCTCCGCGGCGGTCCAGGCTCCGGTACTGGATCGCCTCCGCCAAGTGCGCGGGCTCGATACGATCGGAGCCGGCCAGGTCGGCGATCGTCCGCGCGACTCGCAGGATGCGCCCGTAGGCGCGGGCCGACAGGCCCAGCCGGCTCATGGCCTGCTCCAGCAGGTCACGCCCGGTTCCGTCAATCGCGCAGTGGGTCTTCAGGTGGCGCGGCTTGAGTTGGGCGTTGCAGAAGAGCCCGTCCTTCCGATAACGGGCCGCCTGCCGTGCCCGGACGGACCTCACCCGCTCGCGAATCGCGGCGGACGGTTCCCGGCGGTCCGCTCGCCCCAGTTCCCGGACCGGCACCGGCGGGACTTCGACGTGGATGTCCAGCCGGTCCAGAAGCGGGCCGGAAAGCCGTGACCGGTACTTTCTGATCTCGTGGGGCGTGCAGCGGCATTCCCGGGTCGTGTCCCCGTAATAGCCGCAGGGGCAGGGATTCATGGCCGCCACCAGCATGACCCTGGCCGGGTAGCGGAGCGACCCACTCGCCCGCGTCAACACCATGGTCCCGTCTTCAAGGGGTTGGCGAAGCCCGTCGAGCACGTGGCGCTTGAATTCCAGGACCTCGTCTAGAAACAGCACGCCGTTGTGGGCCAGGGACACCTCACCGGGGCGCGGAACGGTCCCGCCGCCGATGAGGCCCGCGTCCGAGATGCTGTGGTGCGGGGCGCGGAACGGGCGGGCCGTGACGAGCGGTCGTCCGTTGGGCAGGATTCCCCCCACGCTGTGCACCCTGGTGGTCTCGATCGCTTCCTCCATCTCCATCGGCGGGAGGATGCCGGGCAACCGGCGGGCCAGCATGGTCTTGCCCGATCCCGGAGGGCCGATCATGAGCACGATTGAGACTCAATTCCATATCCCCTTGCTTTCATCCTCAATAAATCAATAATTCCAATCAGTTCGATACTATGATCCTGATGATACCATATCCCAATCTGCGGCGATTTATCCCTGGGGTCTGGGTTCAAAAACAGCAATTTCAGAAGAGTACGCTTATCAGGGAATGTAAGAGTCTCGCAGGCGCGTTTCTGAAGCGAGGCCATCCACACTGTATTGATTGACTTCACTCGCGCAAGCCGGCGCTGATCGGACCAAGCAACAGTCAGCTGCTCTTCTAAGGTCTTCATCTCCGTTTTCAACTTCAATAACTGCGGATGAACTTCTTCATCGATTGCCCCAATCATATAGAGGTTGATTAACCGTGCTTTTTCTTTTCTCCGCATTTCAAGAAGCCGTTCGATGCGACGGGGGTCACGAACGCCATCCCCTTGTGCGGCGTCAGTTCCATGGTTCGCCCGCTGTATCGCCTGATGAAGCACGTCAGGCTGAGAGAGCAACGACGTCACTGCTTTCCAGACGGCTTCCTCGACCCAGTCAGCACGGCAAGCCGGGACCGGACAGGGAGCCAATCTAGAGATCTTCCGTCGTCTATTCCAGCAAACGTAGTAGCGCTGTTCGTTCGCGTAGCATTCACCTGTCATCCGACACCCACAAGAAGCACACCAGAGAATCCCTCCTAACAAATACTCTCGCTTGGTATTGCGGCTCGACAGCGTTTTCCGGCTGTTCAAGGCCAGCTGAGCCGCCTCAAATGTCTCTTTCGTGACGATCGCTGGAACTTCCACGGTCACCTGCTCGGACAATGGCCGCGGCGCTAAACGGCCGATCGCTCCTCGTCGCCCAATGCCAGGATCCTCTCGTTTCCATTTCCATCGAACAAAGGCGCCGGCGTATTTAGAGTCATGCAAGATTCGAACAACGGAAGATTTTGACCACGGCGTCCGTTGCCCCAATGGGGTCAAATACCCTGCGGCGGTGAGTGCATGAGGAATGATCTCGCAACTCTCCCCATTCAGACACCGCTGAAAAATCTCCCGAACGACCGCCGCTTCCTCCTCACGGATCTCAAACCGTCCCTCGACAATCTGATAGCCATACGGTCGTCTTCCGCCAATGAACCGACCTTGCCGGACCTTCTCGAGTTTCCCACGCATGGCCCGGCGCAAAAATTTCCTCTTTTCCAGTGCGCTAAGACGGCTAAAGATATCCGAGATAAACTCGTGGTCTTCGTTAGCAAAATCATAGACTTGCGAAGGCGTGATGACATAGATGCAGTGGCGTCGGCAGATGTCCTTGATGATTTCCCAATCGATAGATTTCCGGGCACGGGTCATTCGGTCCAGATCAATCACAAAGATGGCGTCGAAGAGGTCTCGCTCGGCATCATCGAGCAACCGCAGCATGCCTGGCCGCTCGTTGATCGTCTCGCCAGAGACCCCATCATCAACATACGGCTCATCTACTAACTCATAGCCATGCTGTCGCACGATCCCGGGCATGACCGATAATTGAGAGGCGATCGTGTGCCGTTCCCGTTGTTGTTCTGTGCTCACACGGGCGTAGATAACGGCACGTTTAGGCTTGGCGGCATCCATGACGGAAGTATTGTTCACAGATCACCGCCTGCCGTCAAGCAAGTTTATCGCAGTTGAGGGTACCGCTGCCGACGCGCTCGGCCAAACCGCTCGGCAAAGAGCCGGTAGAGGACCGCTTGCCGAAGGAGGGGTTGATCCGGCTGAAGGCCCAGGCTGTGAAAGTCCTGCAAGGCCGCCTGCTCGAATGCCTGCCGTTCCGAGACCGGAAGATGCCGGTACATCGCCAAGAGATCCCGCCGATCCTCCTCCGTGAGGCTCACCAGCACCGTTTCGATCGAAGGGACGACTTGGCCGCGGTGTGGGGGGGCGGCCCGACGGAGCTCCACCTGATAGGTCGAGGCCTTTCCCGGGGCGCCCGGATCGAGCACCGTGACTAGTTCTTTGGATTGCAGGAGACGAAAGGCCCGGACCAACGTGCTGTTGGGCATCCCGGTGAGGCGCCGGAGTTGGGCCATCCCGATCGTGACCTGATTGACACCCCGGCCGACGGTCTCGCGGACCAACTGGAGATACAGGCGCTGGGCCGGGAGCGATAGGTCAGTGAGTCCCCCGTCCAGCAACCTATGCAGGGCCACGCAATAGGCAAAGGGTGAACCGAACGCAGCCTCCGCACCCTGATCATCGATCTGGCTGTGATCCTCAGATGCCTCTGATTCCATAATCAATTCAGCATACTCACAACAGTCCAACTCTTTCTGACAAAACAGAATTCTGCGCCTTCCATGACTCCATGTATCTCGGTTGCGATTCTCTCGATAGTTATTACGACCGTCCATTGCCATACAGCCGCCCTATGCGGCAATGAAGCGCTGGGCCTGGCCTTCCCCGTAATTCCCCGGCTTGACCTCCGCCGTCGTTTCGCGTATCCGATGTCTATGCTCCCAATCGTCCGGCCCCAAGCTTCCCCGGCTCTTGCCGAACCACTCGTCCAGGCCGTCAAGGACATGCTCCACCATGCGGATCTCGAGACCACGATGATCTACGCCCATTCGGTCGATCGGGTCACGAACGGCGCGGAGCGCGCGATCACGCAGATCGAAGGCGGTGGTCGTCCGACTCGCGCACAAGGGCGTCTCACCCGGGAGGTCCTGTCATGCGGCTCGCCACAGGCCGATCGCGTCGTCTCGCTCCGATTCTCCTGCTCCTCGCGATGCTCAGCCTCCTGCCTTCAGTGGCCGCTGCGCAAACGGCCGCGACGGCACCACTGCTTCGCTTCCTGTCCGGGTGTCCTCCCACTCTGCCGATCACTCCGGCTCTGTTCTCAGGGTTGCCGTGTGGGCTCCCGTTCTTGTGGTTTCCGCCAGGATGGCCACCTGGCCAGGAAATGCCAAATGAGCAGGCGTTCTGGGATGAAGTGTTCCCGCTGCCAGCCATCCCTGAGGATCCCGACGAGGAGGTGGTGCCGATGTGTGTGGATGTGGACCAGGTGATGTGGTGGAGGAGCGAGGCGCCGTTCAGCCTGATGTGCCGCGGCGAGCCATCGATTTCATCCCAGTAGAGCGTTCACACGACTCTGCGGATCAGCACCTCTCATCCCACGGCTGAAGCCATGGGCTTTCTGGCGTGAATGCTGTAAGAGAACGTTTTCTTTCAGTGCAACACGCGGAGGTCTAGTCAGGAAATGTGGATCTTGACAAAACCTCCATCCGACTTGTCCGGGCGATCGACTACCGCCCTGTGGAGTTGTAGGACTCTTATCCGAAAGAGGTCCCCGATTTCCTCCTTCAGCTTCGCCAAGCCGCCGGCATCCTTCCCGACAACCGGACGAAGCTGCTCTTGTGGGTCTCCAATCCTTCTGGAAGCGCGGTGTAGAGCACCACCGGCACAAAGCCGGATCTCTTGATGCTCTCCAAAATCTGGACGCCGGTCTGTTCACCACCCGGCCGGGCGGTCCCGCGGTAGACGTCGAGGATGACCAAGTCAGCCTTGTGCTCCCTGATGACGTTCAGGGCCGCGGGCAGATCCGCAATGCCCGAAATGTTCAACTTTCCGGAGGCGAATTCCTCCCCATCGAGGTATTCCACTACCTGGCGCCTGATGTTCTCGTCGTACTCGACCACGAGGACGTTCCAGGCGTCCGCACCCGCCGCGCCTTCTTCAGGTATCCCTTTTTCCAAGTCGCTTTCTACTGGCTGCTTCCCATGGCTCAAGCCAGGAGCTGGCGCTCGCTCCTGTGGTCATCTCACTCGCCCAGGCAGGCTCGAATAAAGTCCTGCTTCATCAATGCCCGGCCCCGTTCGACGTCCGTCTTCGTCGCCTGGTTGTCTTGAATGGAGGCAGGCGGCGCATAGGACTCCCGCCATTGCCGCTCGCAGTCCAGGTAGGCGCAGCCGCTGCCCACAATGCACGCGGTCATGAGGAAGATGCTGCCGATCGCTTTCACGGATTCCCCCCCTTGGAACGCTGGTCAAGGTGACCATAGGCTGTATTTCGGTATTACGGCCAGTCTTTCAAGTACAGCGTGCTCCTGGCAAAAAAAGGCCCCGGAGCGGATCGCTCCAGGGCCTTTTCATCGGTATGGGACGCCGTTACTTCTTGATGGGCATGATGATACAGATCGTGCGATCCTCGTGGCCCGTCAGCACGACCGGGGCCGGCTGATTGACGACTTGCGACCATTCGACCTGTTCGGCGCGCAGGATCTCCAACGCCTCGAGCAGGAAATGGGGGTTGAGGCAGACGGTATGCGGCTCGCCGTCGTACTCGGCCTGCATGGTTTCTTCGGCCTGGCCGATGTCGCTCTGCGTGCTGACCGTGAGCGCCCCCTTGGTCAACTGGCAGTCCATGGACGGATAACTGGGGGAAGCCAGGAGCGCGATCCGCTGGACGGCGGCGATCGCCTCCTCCCGACCCACCCTCAGGGAATTGGTGTGCGGCTGAGCCGCCGGATTGGCCGGCACGACGGCCTTCCAGTTGGGGTATGGCCCCGGCTGATAGTCCGTTCGGAGATGCCAGGACCCCACCGTGAGATCCATCCCGTCCTGCCGGAAGGTCATCGTGGCCCAGGCCGCCGCGTCCCCTTCCGTGCGATCCTTGGAAGCCGCCGCCAGCATGCCGATGAGGGCCCGGACGGCAATGGCCGGGATGATCGCGGTCCTGGGCGGCAGCGTCCAGGTTCCGAGCGGATCGACCGGCTCCCAGACGGTCACCAGACGGCACCCATCGGTCCCGACCAGGCGGAGCCGATCCCGCTCCACTTCCACGAGCACTCCCTGCATCATGGGGCGCGTTCTGTCGTGCTGGTTGACGCACGAGCTGGCTTGCTCGAGCAGGGTCCCGAGGCGAATGGCCGACAGGATCACCTGGTTCTGAGGGGGTCCCTCCGCCACCGGGGCTTTGGCCGTCACGGAAGTGCTGGCGGTATACAGCGTCGTCTTGAACGACCCGACTTGCATGGTGACGACGTTGTCCTTCTGCGTCATCGCCAGATCGCCGGACAGCATTCGGACGGTCTCCCGCAGCTTCCTGGCCGGCATCATGAGAACGGTGCGAGCAGCCGTTTCGCACGGGAGCGTGACACGGATCTCGGTCGCCTGATTGGCGGCCCGCAGCCGCAGGGAGCCGGGTTCGATCGCCAGTTCCACGACCTCGTCATTCTGGTAATGATCCGCGGTCACCGGCGCGAGCCGATCGAGCGCCTCGGCCAATTGTCGGGCCGGAATGGTCCACGTGGCCGTGACGGGCAGGGTTGCGCTTTTTGTCATCTGTTCCTCCATTAAAAGGTGGCGGAAGCGCTGAAATAGTACAGCTGGCTTTGGCGAGCCGCCCCGTTGAATTGGACTTCACTGGACGTGCCGTTGGAGAAGAAGGTCCTGGCGGTGCCGCGGCCGGTCTCCATCCACTGCCAGCGCCAGCCGAGACTCATCCAGGCGCGATCTTTCAGAAACGACCATGCCAGGGCCGCATCCGTCCCGACTCCCCAGCCGGTGGCCGTATGGGTGAAACTCGGATCTTGCCGGAGATCCGATCGGCGGTTCCAGGTCCCTTGGCCGTCGTATCGGAGCCACGGCCACCAGGCCACTTCCCCCGTGAGCGCAAACGCGCTCCGGCCGAGCGGGAGATACTCTTTCAGTCCGAGCTCGGGCCCGTACCAGCGGGCCCGGTAGGTGCTGTTCAGCCGATCGATGGCGCTGAGAGTCGGGACGTCTTGGACCCCGTCCACGATGCGATAGGTTTGCTGGCTGAAGATGCCGCCGATCCGGAGCCAGCTCTGGCTCCAGGACTGATTCAGCCACCGATACTCTACGCCGCCGCGAGCCGCCCAGAGCATGTTGCCGTCGATCTGGCTCATGCTCCTGATTAACAACCCTTGTCTGTTGTTTCCAGCGAAGTCCTCGTCCCGCACGCTGCCGGATTGCAGGACTCCGCCGTCGAGTTCCAGGTCGAGTCTCCAGTCCTGGTGGCGCCAGGCGCTTTTGACGAATCCGACTACGGTCTCGGTTCGCTGAAACGTGAGTTCTGAGAGGATATTCGGCCGTCCTCCCGGGCCGGCGATACTCCACGCCAACCGTTCGGATCCGATCCCGGTCCCGAGCGTGACGTCGATCTCCGCGAACGCCGGCCCGGGGAGACACAGCAGGCACCCCCACCATCCCAGGATTTCACACGCCAATAGCAGAGTGTTGCACATGCGCATCTTCTTGTTCATCGCTTCTCCGAATGTCGTGATCGGTGCATTCGCCATCAAGGTGGAACCGGCGGGTGAGTCAGCACCGGAGATCCACCAACCGTTGATCGAGATCCGCCGCGTGGCGAACCATGGTGTGCTTGAGACTCGCGATCGCGCGGTTCATTTCCTCCGGAACCTCCATGAACCGGCCGATCTCTTCCAGAAACGTCCAGAAGGCCCCGAGCTGACTGCGGTTGCATACCATCGTCAGGTAGTGGGCGGTCTGGAGCAGCCGTTGCGTCTCCAGTTGTCTGTAGACGCCGGGCGTGAGCGGGAACCCGATTTCCATCCGCCAGTCTTGGCAGATACCTTCATGTAGGTGTTGGACGGGAACGCGGACACTGAAGCTGATGTGCCGACGATCCTGATCCAGCGGCAACGTCGTCAGCGTCACGACAATGTCAAAACAGTCATTGAGCTGATTCAACGTCGCCTTGGAGTGGATCGTCCAAAGCATGGGACTCATCTCGAACGTGCAATCCTCCTTTGAGGTGAAGAGGGGTGACGCTTACGCCGCCAACGCATAACGGGCCGGTCCGGTTCGGAGGCAGTGGCGTTGCGCGATCTGCCGAACTTTCTCTTTCCAGTGCGCTGTGGAAGTCGGCCGACGCGGCCCGATCTCCGCGTAGAGCGCCTGCAGATCCGCCTCGCCGCCCAGCCGCCGAAGGGCGGCTTCGAAGGCCTGTCGCCAGACCGATCCCGACGCCATCGAGCGGGTGAGGATCTGTCGGTAGGAATCCGGCATGCCCAGAATTTCTGTGAGCTGATCGTAGAGGGCAAAGCCCACGAGGGTCCGCTGCCATCAAGGCGGGAGAGCCTCTGTCATCAAACAAGTCGCCAACGATTACCTCCTTTGTAATGCAACATGGAAAGAATGGGCGCGTAACTGCTGATATTTGCAGTGGAAATGGCGCGTGTACGGGAGAGCGAAAGACGAGACGCAGCACAATTCGGCACTGGCAGAGCCAGGCCTACCGCAGAGACACTTCTCCTTGTGTATTACAGCCGAGAACTTGATTGTGAGGGTCCAAAAGGCAAAAAGCCTCGGACCCTGCTCGGGTCCGAGGCTTGCTTTCAAGAGGTTTAGAGTGAATCTGCCTCTTCATTGGCGAGCAGCCGTAGGAATATCGGGCAGCCCCTCTCCCGCGAGTCTCCTGTTCACGAGCTTCGCGAGAAATCTGGTAGTCGAGTGGCATGATCGCTACCGTTTAGTGAGGGCCGGGTGTCCGACGATCAAGACTAGGTCTTGGGTCACGACGGCGGCCAAGAGCTCGCTCAGCTGTAGACTGATCCGAAATCGTTCGCGCGGGTCCATACTGGCTCGGAACGAGGACGCGAGGTGCCGGATTCTCCACCGCAGCCATGTTCGCTTTAGGCCAAGCATCGGCTTTGTACTCCCTTCTTTTGGAGGATTGCCTTGGCTCACTCTGTTTACCGAAGCAGGACCCCCGAAGCGATTCGGGCCGCTGGCGGGGTCTAAACGCCGTAGGAATCGCCGGCCTTCAGGCCGGGGAGGATGTCAAGTCCTGAGGCGGCGATCGATCGGTCGGCGATATTCAGCACAAAAAAGAGGCGGAGCGGGGCTCCCTTTGCGGGGAATCCCGTCCGCCTCGTCTGTTATTGGGGCTGGGTAAGCCCCTCGATCACCTCGAGCAACCAGGCCACATCCTCGGCGTAATGCTGGCTCAGCGCCTTTACCGCCGGCTGATCACCCGGCCGCTCGACCACCGAACGCGCCTCTTTGACACGATCGCGCAGGACCCGCTTTTTCTCTTCCAGCAACATGGCTCGCTCCCCTTGAGACGTGCGCTGGTCAGTCTCCGTTCAGGCTGGTGCTCACAGCAAGGAACAGAGGGCCAGCATCACGATTGCCATGAGTACGCCAAGCCCGATCATCCGATTCCGAACCATCCGGCGAAGCGCAAGATACTCTCCGCGGGTCATGTCCGGAAAGTCCGGATGATGGAGCTTGCTGAGCGCGTATCGTACCGATAACTGTTCAGTTGAGACCGCGAGGCTCTTATTCCGCATGTGGCCACCTCATACTGCTGCCAAGCGCGATCCTCAGGCGCCAGACGGAACACGGGCGACCACCTCCCGTTGCCGCATGATCGGGACCTGAGTGTGAGATCTGTAGGCAATGGCGTCGGTCATGGAGATCAGTCTTGGCTGGCGGTATCCACCAGATCCACCTGTTTGCACAGGGCATCGAGGGACCGCGCCAGCTGCGCGGTGTTGATGCCGCCACCTGGCAGGCCCTTCCAGTCTTTCGCAGTTTGGCGCGCCACGCTGAGCAACGTCAGCAGTTCCGGCGCCGGTTCCACGTCCACCCAGTGGGTCGGGTTGTCCGATCTGTCGCAGTCCGCTCGCCGACAGGTCGGCTCCTTCCGTTCGTCGAGCCGCACCAGTCTCCGTTTCTGTCGCATGTTCATTTGCTCCTCCGTCTCAGATTTCCTGACGATGCACGACGAGGACCCGGTCATCCCACATTTCCTGCAGGATTGGTCGCACCTCCACCTCCCAATGCAACAATCCCGCTCCACAGCCTGGGCGTGGGACTGCCACCGTGCTCCACCCGTTCGCGTCGATCAGGTCGCGCAGGGCAGACGCGGAGCGCTGGATCAGGGCGAGATCAGCGGTCCGGTCTCGCCAATCGTGCTTCGTCGGAAACGTCACCAGTCGGTAGTCTGGCCACCAGTAGAGGCGATTGCCCTCTGTCCGGAGCCGCAGCCCCAGGCGGACCGGTAAGGCTGGAAACCGTGCTGCCGCCTCCTTGGCGCAGCCTTTCCCCATGACGGCCACGCCGGCGCGGGTGACTGCGCCGTTGGTCGTGACCGCGACGATGATCCCCTGGGCGTGGCAATCCCAGAGATTCACGGTGGCTTCACGCATCGTCCTTGGCTTCCGTTTCACCGAGGAGCACTGGACGCCGTGGACTGCGCCTGCCTCATCTCTTCCCAGTCTAGGTCCACGTGATAGACCGCACCGCTCTCTTTGTCATGCACCGTAAAGACGTTGGCCGAGCTGTCCGGACGGCGCATCGCTTCCCAGGCCTGCTGCGCGGCCTCCCGGGGCGATTGGGCGTCGTCGATGTCCATTTCCCACTCAACGAAGTAATCAGGCATACGCTGGCCTCCTTTGTGCTGGTGGTGTACGTGAGGTTCTAATGGCTACAGGGTCGGGACCACCATCGCGAGCAACTGGCGATACTCTTCCCTGTTGAATCAGCCGCGGATTCGGCCCTGAAACAGAAACTCCTTCTCCTCGGCAAGGGGGATGTCAACACCTACGTTGTCGTTTCTGCGATTGTTTTTCCGATTGGACGGGTCGGTCTCTCAATGGAGGTTGCTTGCCCCTGCTTAAAGACAAACTCCTAACTGAGCGGGATTTCAGGCGAAAAGATGGGTCTTGCGAAAAAAACAAGGCAGCAGCACGGTCAATTCGGAAATGCCCGAAGGCACACCTACGGCAGAGACACAACTTCTATTGAGATATTACGGCCGGCCGGGCCGGTTTTTAGGTTGGAGGCAGAAAAAAAGCCCCGGATCCATGGAGGACCCGGGGCTTTTGACGCGAGATGTCCTTCACGACGATTCCACGAGGCATGGGCCGCAGGAGAGGGCTCTCCCTGCCACGACCACGCGAAGCTTCATAAACCGCCTGGCATGCCCAAGCCGGCGTTGGTAGGCAAGACGGCGGAGCGAGATCACGCGGGCGCGTTTTCCGGCTCCCATGCTTTCAGTTCCTCCCGAATCGGGCCGTACTGACGCCAGAACCAGGTTATGGCCTCCTTGGCTTCCCTGCCGGCGATCGGCTGATCCTGGTCCAGCTTCTCTTCGAATCGGGCAAAGTGGCGTTCGACCAGGAGATGCAGTTCTTCGAGGGCTTCGTACTGAAGAATCGCCTGGTCGCCACCGCTTGGCAGCTCCGGCAGTTGGCCGTGGTCCGCCATACTCCAATACCCTCGTTCCACGAACACGATGTGATCCATGATCTGGACCCCGAGGAGTTGGCCGCACGCGACCATCCGCGCGGTCAGGGCCAGGTCCTCCTTGCTCGGCGTCGGATCACCGCTTGGATGATTGTGGGCCAGGATGATCCCAGCGGGATTCATCAGGAGCGCGGCCTTCCAGACTTCCCGGGGATGCACCAAACTTCGAGTCAGGGTGCCGATTGCAACCGTGTGCATCCCGATGATCTCATTTTTGGCGTTGATCGCCACGATCTTCATGTGCTCCCGATCGAGACCCGAGAAGTGTCCGGCCATCAGCCGATGAAAGTCCTCCGAAGTCTTCACACGTTCGGCGATCGTGGTGTCATCCACGGAAGGATCTCGGACCAGCCTAAGCTGGTACTGAGGGATCTGGTACATGCGTCAGGCATCCTCCGTTCGGTCGCAGATGTGGAGAAGCTTGGCGAGCGTATCCCGGCAGCGGATCTTACCGTTCGGACTCACGACGCCGGGTGTGTGCGCGCGGGGTGTCTGTTCATGGACCCAGGACAACCCGGCAAATGGCCCTGCCGCGGGTTTCCACCCGTAGCGGGCCAGCTTGCGAACGAGCTGAGCCTCGCCGAGGTCACGCATGACGTATGCGTGCCGCCTCAGCGATCGGCGCCATCGAGGCCTTGCGATTCGAACTGGTAGTTGAGATGCGCCATCTCGTGGAGGGCCTGCCAGTTCACCTTGTGTTGCGCGGCGTAGTGCATCATGTCGGTCAGGAGGTCCTGCAGCTCGTCCTCCCCAAAGACCGGACCGCCCTCGCGAAGCTCGTGTTCTTTGTAGTAGGTCAGCGTGCCCGCCACCCGCTTGGCCCGCTCCTGATTCCGTTCGGTCTTCTGATAGGTACTGGCCCGGGTCATTCCTGGTCCTCCCAGTCCGCGTCCATCCCGGCCCCGTCATAGGGACCGTCCCAGCCGGCTGCCTCGAGGGCCGCGGCGGCGATGGCGGCCTGGCGGGCGGCGCCCCTCTTGCCTTTGAGCTCGACGTGGAAGGTGATGGTCTCGTTGCAGTCGTCCGTACGGGCGATGTGAAATGCCTGCATGGTTACCTCCGATGCGGGTTTCGAATTCGGTCCCGATGGGCCGGTGATACCGTTCTGTATCCGCCCCCAGGTGTCCTTCGGCATGGCCGAAAGCGGCTTCGAATCGAGAAGCCGTGAGGTTTCCTCTCCCATCCGGATGTTGTCCCAATCCACCAGATGCACGGAGGTTCGAGCCGGATCGTCCGCGTAGACGGCCTGAACCATCCCATGCTTCACTTCGATGACAATGTTCATGTTCGATGCTCCTTCGCTCATTCGGGGTTCTCATCGCACATGGCTGCTGTCCCTTTCGAGACAGCAGCCATGTGGCGCGGAATCACGGGGACGATCCCTATTCGCACTTGCTCCAGGTACAGGAGACGCATTTGAGACAGCCCTCCTGGAACACCAGGACGCCCGCGCATTTGGGGCACGCCGTCTTGGCGGAGCTCTCGGTCTGCGTCATCCGGAACGCCCGGAGAATGGCCGCCGGAATCGTGCTGACCGAGCCGAACTTCTTGTTGGCTCCGTCCAACTGCTTGAGCAGCTTCTCCAACGGAACGCCGTGCTTCAGGGCGGTGGAGAAGATCCGCGAGAAGGCCTCGTAAATCTCCTCGTGCTTGGCTTCCTCGGACGTTGTCGTAAAGATTTCGACCGGGTTTCCGTCCAGGTACGAAATGTGGACGTAGATCGGCCCGTCCGGACTCTCGACGCGGATGCGCTTCGCGTCCAAGACCGCCGGGAGCGCGTCCTTGGTCTGCACGGGAGGCGCGGACGACGACGAGGCAGTCACTGAGCCCGGCGATCCGGTAGGATGCCCGTGGCCGTTCCCGTTGGCCTTGGCCGGGTCGGCCGACTTGGCTTGTCCGACGTTGAGCACCTGATCTTTCCGGGAACCATCCCGGTAGACCGTGATGCCCTTGCAGCCCAGTTTCCAGGCCAGCGTGTAGGCCTTGGAGACATCCTCCACCGTGGCCGTGTAAGCCATGTTGATGGTTTTGCTCACCGCCGAGTCCACGTGCTGCTGCACGGTGGCCTGCATACGGACGTGCCATTCCGGCGCGATATCGTGCGCCGTGGCAAAGATCCGTTGCCATTTCTCAGGCACCGCGGCCAGCCCTCGGCAGGATCCGTGGTTGGCCTGGATCTGCTCCAGCAGATCGTTCGACCACCAGCCTTCCGCCCTGGCGACTCGCTCAAACGGCTCACAGACATAGGGAATTTTCTTCCCGTCCATGACCCGCTTGAACCAGATCAGAGAGTATTCCGGCTCGATACCGGAACTCGTGTGGGCAATCATGCTGGTCGTCCCAGTGGGGGCGATCGTCAGCACGAAGCTGTTCCGAACCTTCGAGCTCGTGGTCTCGTGTAGACTCCCGGTCCAGGCCGGGTAGACCCCCCGGACCATCGCCAGGGCGGTGGAGCATTCCCACGCCCACTGCTTGATCCGTCCCATGATCCGGTCCACCTCGGTCAGGGCGGCTTCCGAGTCGTAGGGGATCTCCTTGGCGATGAGGACCCGGGCGAGTCCCATGACGCCCAACCCGATCTGTCTGGTCTGTCTGGTCCGTTCGTTGATCTCCGGCAAGGGATGACGGTTCGCATCCACCACGTTATCCAGGAATCGCACGCCGAGCTGCACCGTGTCTTTGAGCCGGCTCCAGTCCAAGTCCATCCGGCCGGTTTCGGGATGGCGGACCAGATGCCGCTCCAAGTTCACGTGGCCGAGCGTGCAGGCATCCCAGGGATGCAGCGGTTTTTCGCCGCAATTCGCAATGACCATCCCGTTTGCCACAAAGGTATGGGTGATGGGCTCCGTCAGGCAGTACACGTCTTCGACCCCATCGGGCACTAGGGCTTTGAATCGCACCCAGAACGTCTCCCGATATGGCCCTCCGTCATACTTCCCGAGCAGATCCACGAGCCGCTGTTGCTTCTTAGGAAGGAGGAAGCCCAGCCGCTCTGCGAATCGTTCCACATTGGACTTCGAGATCACCAAATCGTGATACGGCCGCGTCTGATACAGCGTGCGCCCACCGTGCCCGTCTGGCAAAAGACGCATATCGTCAAGCCTACGGTTCTGGTAGATTGCCGAGGCAATCCCCCAGTTCAGCAGGAGCCGCTGAACGTCCTGAAGCAGCGGCAGGCTGATCGAGCATAACCTGACCGAGACGCCCTTGTTGGGCGCACCGATCACTGTCCCGTCAGCCGTGAACAAGGCTTGGAGAAAGCCCTGCTGCATCTCAGCCGAGCCAGCGAGCACCGCCTTTGGAACCGTGAGCTTGTTCTGCTCCGTGAGCCCATGTTCCTCTACGACCTTCCGCAGGCGCGTCGAAGACACCTGATGCGTTGCCAAGGTCGGAACGGAGATCGCTGAGACGGGATCGTGCTTGCGTCTCCCATCTCCATCCGGAACCAACCGCTGCACCGCCTCCGCAAACATAGGCGCAAGCTCCGCCTTGTCGCCGTGGAAATCGAGGCAGGCGTCGGTGCTGGTGAGAAAGCCGTCCCCGACGATCCATCCGAGCACCAAGCCCATGTCTCGGGAACCGTCCGCTCCGAAGGCGCCTCCCTGGGACAAGAGCCGAATCGTGTCGCCCGGGATCAGCTCCTCGGCCGGGACCATACCGCGTTGCGTCTTGATCTTATGGTCCCTCGTGAGCCGGAGCGTGTACCCCTCGACCGTTTCGAGCCGGAAAACCGGCTGCTGGCTCGCCGTCTTGAACATGGGCGTGGCAGGCGAGCAACAGTCCAGCCCTTCCACCACCGCATCGACAGGCTGGCCGCTGGCCACCAAGTCTCCGACACGCTGGAGGCCGTTGGCCGTATACACCAGCGCGTCCGCGGTGATGCACGGATTGGTCGCCTCGATCCGCCCCAGCCGCGGAAGCGGATTGTGGGCGTTCGCGTGATCGATAAAGAACAGCCCAGGCTCGCCGTTTTTCCAGGCGTGCTCCACGAGCACGTTCCAGAGCGCACGAGCCTGGATGCGCTTGACCACCTGGCCGGAGTGCGGATTGACCAGCGGCCAATCCGTGTCGTTCTCGACCGCCCGCATGAAGTCGTCGGTGACCGCCACCGAAATGTTGAAGTTGCGGATCTGGCCGTCCTCCGACTTGCAGCGTACGAACTCCAGGATGTCCGGGTGATCGCACGAGAGGATGCCCATGTTGGCGCCCCTCCTGGTGCCCCCTTGCCGCACCTGCTCCGTGGCTTGGTCGATGATTTTCATGAACGACACCGGCCCGGAGGCCACCCCTCCGGACGACCGGACACGGTCGCCTTTGGGACGGAGACAGCTGAACGAGTACCCGGTGCCTCCTCCAGACTTGTGGATCAGCAGGGCTGCCGTGATGGCCTCCCCGATTCCCCGCATGTCATCCGGGACCGGGATGACGAAGCAGGCGGAATACTGTTGCATGGCCCCTGGCCGCCCCGCATTGCTAAGGGTCGGCGTATTCGGCATGAAGCGGTTCTCCGCCATCATCCGATAGAACTCTTCCGTGACGGCCGCGATCCCCGGCTCACCGACGCCGTAGAGCCGCTCGGACTCGGCGATGCACCGGGCGACCCGGCGAAACAGGTCCTCCGGCGTTTCGATGATGGCCCCCGTCTCCGGATCCTTCGCGAGATAGCGTTCCCGGAGGACATCCAGGGCCTGGGGCGTTAAGGTCGGTTGCGTGTCAGTCGGCTGCATCTCTGGCCTCCTTTCCAGGCTTCATTGCGATATTACGGCGTGTCGTGGACGCGGTCGGCGCCTAACGAGCAACCGAGATGGACGGGGCCGATCGATGAAGCGGACGCACGGCAATCATCGCTGCCAGGAGTACCAGCCAGACGGTGAGAAGTAAGCGTAATCCCACAGCATTGTCCTTTCGTGCAGCATGGGTCATGAGGGGTGGAAGGCCAACGTGGCCTTCAGTTGAGGGCGCAGGGCCGTTTCTCGCCAGTCCGAAGCGCGAAAAACTTCTCGTGGAGTCGTTGCATTATCGCGACGATCTCCTCGTGTCGGATATCGAGGGGGAGGTATCCGAGTGACAGGCTGCGATTCGCCAGCGTGGCGGACCGCTCAGCCAATTGCTCGCGGTTGTCCGTGTCGATCAGCCGAGCGCATGTCTCGCAAGCGGCCCAGGCACCCTCCGAGCCGACCGGCACGCCGTCCAGATAGAAACTCCGGCAGGGGTACGCAAAGACAGGCAGACTGCTGGAACAGAAGTCGCACAACATCACACATGCCTCCGAGTTGAGGGGCAGTCAGGCTGATTGAAGGTCGTGGCTCAGGCGGTCCCTCACCGCGAGGAAGCGTGACGGATGCCCGGCCTGGTAGGCGAGATCCAGGTCATCCAGCCGTTTCAACACGGCCGGAAACCGTGGATCGCTGGAGGGGATGTCCTGGACCATCTCCGCGACCCGAGACCACTCGCGCAGCCAGCTGAACGCCGGTGGCGGGGTCTTGTCGGACACAGCGATGGTGTCGTCGAGGCCGTACTGCTTGACCAGCCAGGCCCGAATCGGACGGTCGTTCTCGCAGAGGGCGATGCTGACGATCCAGCTCGGACGGATCCGCTCCTGGTTCGGGAGGCGGACCCATTTGTCCGTGGCTTGGGCCCGTCGGATCGGGTCAAGGTTCGGCACCGCACACCCGTTCAACCGGTTGTCGTGATTCCGGTACGCGATCTGGTAGGAGATGGTCGGTTTTGGGGGCTCAGCCATACAGGATGATATTACGCCCTTGCGAGGCTCGCCCGGGTCAACCGCAGGAGTGATTTGGCCCGGTTCCGAATGATGACCGGGTCCAGGACCTCCCCGCAATTGACACACTTCTTGGCCGCGCCCCATCCGTCCTCCGCATCAAACACTGCGGAGGCATCCGAAATGTAGTCGCGCAACCCAAGGATATCGACCATGAAACCCTGACAGCGGGGACAGCGCGTGTCCTGCGCACAGGGGTCTTGGCGGGGTTCTTGAATAGATACGTCCTGCGACATGCACGCAGGATCAGGAAACAGCAGCAGTTGCATGGTTCGGCTCCATTAAAAGAAATCCCCCAGGAGCCACCAGTTGGCTGCATCACCTGGGGGATCTCGTATCGCTGGATCGCCGCTAGTGCCGGCGTCGCTCCAGGGAGAGCAAGTTGACCATCTGAGACACGCTGGCCGGCATGAAGCTCCGGCGTCGCACCCACTTGAACCGCCTGAAGATCCGGGCGAGCGGCTTCCGATCCGCCGCCCCCACCGTCATCCGATTGCCCATCCAACACAGGGTCATCATGGCGAACTCCTTCCGGTGTGTGAGCGAGTGTGTTACGGCATGGGGATCGTCTCGATGGTGGCAACCCTCTTCTCCATCAACTTCTGGAAGTCGCTGACCACCAGATTGCCGAGATACATGCCTGTCAGCAGCAGCAGGCCAATCAACATGAAACGTACCATGGGGTCCTCCTTGGATCGTCCGACCGGACGTCCGGTTGTGTGCAGTGATGGCAGTGATGGTTAATAGCCCGTGGCCTCGGTCATCTTGCCCACTTGCGCCGTGATCGTTTCGGCCAGGGTCGGGCTGTTCACGTAGTCGGTGATCACGTAGACGGCCGTTGCCAGCATGACGACGGTGAAGATTATCGCCGTGACGTAGGGTTTCATGGTGTCCTCCAGGATGTGTGTGACAGGATGAGGGGACAAACAGAGGAACCGCCTGCGAGAAGTCAGCCGGCGTTACGCGCGGCCTGGCGCTGATAGCGGAGCGCGATATCCCGAAACTCATGCTTCGGATAGCTCTCCAACCAGCACCGGACTTTCTCGGGGTATTCCTCCATCAGATCGATGAGCCGACGCCGCACCTTCTTCTGATGCCGGCGATCGGTGGCGTACGTGTGAATGGCAGCCTTCTCTCGCGCAGAGCACCGCATAGCCATGGGCATTCTCCTTGGTTGTAGGGAACGTTGCGTGAACGTACGTGCGTGAAAACAACGGTGGCGATGTCAGAATAGGAAACGACGGGCGCGTGGATGAGCGATGCGCTTACAGATTCGGAAGGAGGGCGGGCAGCAGCGGAATGAGTTCCTGCTCCGTCATGGAGCTCAGCTGCCGAACCGTAACTTCGGGGGCCGGGCTGGAGTGCTTCGGCCAGTATTCCCCGAGATATTCCTTCGCGAACGACGCCAGAGCCGAGGGAGACAGCAAATCCTGTTCTCTTGTGAAATAGCGGGTTTGCATAGAAATCCTCCTTTGTCGTGAAATGGTAAATGACGATGATGAGTCATCGGACGAAATGGAACAGTCAGCGCGTGGAACGGGAGAGCGAGAAGCGCCGAGGACAAAGACTGAACGAAAGGATGCCAGGTGAAAGACGGGAACGGCTAAGCGAGACGGATCGAGGACCGGTCACCGATCAACGAAGGCACGAAAGGGATCGCGGGGGGGGGTGAAATTCGACTCTCAATGGAGTCTACGGCATCAACACTGTCTACTCCTGTATTACGACCGTTTAAGTGACAAAATTTGTCTCTTTGAGATTCTGTTGAAAATTATTTGATTCGCTGGCAGCGGTGTGGGAGAGAGTGATCGGGTTCGCCGATTCTCGGGTACGCCAGGAGGCATTCTGCATGGACGAGAACGGCCCGTTAGGTGCCGAACGCTTTGAAATATAGAGGCTTTCAGCTCAAGACATAGCTGCGGATGCGACGCTCAAAGCGAGGTTTTGAAGTTGCAGCACCAACGCCATCGAGCGGCTGAATGAAGAATTCCGCCGCCGGGTCAAAACCCAAGGGGCCCTGCCGACAGCCCAGACCGCGGAGGGGCTCTTCTATGGCCTGTTGCTCACGGGGCAAATTCGGCTGCGGCGCCTCGATGGGGGGCGCGAGGTGGCGGCGATCCCGGCGGCCTTGGCGACGACGGTGGCCGCGTGAGGGGGATAGCGCAGATCAGGCCGCATGCCGATCGCCTCGTAGAAGGCAAATACGGAGGTCATGATTCAGAGGGAGACGCGGGGAGAAGCCAATTTCAACAGGAATCGGGCCACACCCCCCCCCGGACGGCCCACTACAGCCCGGCGTCAGCACTGTCAAGCAAGCGTATCCCTCGTGATGGAATCTTCAATTCCCTTGCACGCGCCCGCGTTCCGCCGGCGTGAACGACGACGAAGAAATGGCTCTTCCGGAAATCGTGTGGGTTGCCACTTCTTGTATTTTCCAGACCTTCGAAGGCTAACGAACGATTCCGAGCTTTGTAGACCTCAGCTAAGTTTGCTAGGGCAAAACAGCTTGCTCCTCCCCCGCCCCCAAAACCGTCACCGAACCGTCACAAAACCGTCACCAAAAATCCACGTAAATGAGAGGCGGGACGCGGTATTGCTGAGTTACCGAAGGAGGGAGCGAAGGCGGAGCAGTTTTTTCGCTAAGGTGTAAATGTCTTTCTTGCTCCCTTCCTTTCGGATGCCCATCGCGAGCACTTCAACCGTGTTCGTCTCTGCGTGGATCTGATAGACAACCCGGTAGCGCTGTCCGACCGCGCGGAGGCTTCGATACCGGATCAAATCGCCCGTGAGGGCCTTGCCCTGTTTATCCGGTTCCTCGACCAACCGATCAATGCTCTCTCGAAGCTTTTCCTGGATACGGCGGTCCGGCACCGCCCTGAGCATGGCAAGGGCCGAGGGAGTGACCTCGATCCGATAGCTCACAGTTTCAGCTCACGCTTCGCGTCCTCCCAAGGAATGCTCTTCCCAGCTTCGGCTTCGGCCACCCCTTGCCGCAGCGCGGCCATCAGATCCTCGTCCTCCAGAATGTCCAAGGTCTCAACAAGGGATTCGTAGAGGGCCCAGGGCAGAATCGCCAGAACCGGCTTCCCTCGCCGCGTAACGGCAACCGTGGCGGGTGCCTTCGCCAGCCGTTTCGGCAGCGACGTTAACTCGTGTCGAGCTTCAGTGATGGGGATTTCTTTCACCACGGTCTCTGTCCCTCCTCTAGTGTACCTTTACCTGTACAGCAAAAGGGTCAGAAAAGCAACACCGTTCACGACACACGAGTCCGCGAGGGGGAGTCTTCGCCCCCCCTGCCTCCCCCCAGGATGCGCCCGCGTTCCGCCGGCGTGAACGACGACGAAGAAATAGCGCCCCGGCCAGGCTCGGCATCGCCAGTGAGGTTGGTCGTGAGCGGGACCACCAGCGTCGAGGGATGGCCCGCGTCCAGGAGCGCCTGGGCTTGGACGATGAGAACGGGGCGCGTCAGGCATCAGGGGCCCGCTCGATGGCCGCGAATTCGGCGTTCACCCGCAGGCTTTCTTTGCGGACCTTCCGGGAACCGAACGGGAGAAGCAGAGAAGACCGAGGGAACCGGTCATCAATCGTTGGACGTGATATCAGGCCATCTATGATGCGATGAGAGGAATCGGGGCACCGGGGTTCAACCTGGCGCTCCGTCAGACGCTGGAGGCACCATCCGGGAAGGACGCACTCAGCACCGCGACGGGGGGAAATCGATGCGGAGGAGAAACCGGCAGGGGCCCCGACCAACAACGGTTCGCAGCTTACGCGAGCATCAACCGATGTCCCTTCGGTTCAGGGACCGGATGGCCGAACTCCTTCGCGGTGTCAATCCAGAGGCGTATGGCATCGTTCGCATTCGCGAGAGCGACTTCCTGACCTCACCTATCGGCTCGCCTCCTCCCGGTCTTGAAGCCGTCCAGTTTCGCCTACGCTGGTCTGCAAGAACTTCACGGACTTCCGCGCTCAAGGAGGCGCCCACCGCCTTTCTTGAGCAGATCAGGGCTTGCCAGCAGCTGCGGCGTCTGCTCCATGTTGTATTGCCTTCGCGCCACCCGCTGCACGTTCGGCTTCACATATTCGAACAGCTCCGCAAGCTCGATTGCGCCATCCTTGTCCAGATCGCCCTCACCCTGCAGACCCTTGAGCAAAAAATAGGTAAGCAGCCCATGCCCCTGCTCCAGATAGGTGTTAGAGATCTGGGAGCCGGAGCTCGCCGCCAAGACGACGACCTTGCCGGCGGCTAGCACCGGGTTCTCAACGGAAATGACCATGGGCCGGGAGCCCTTGGCAAGCACCGAACGCCCTCCGGCTCCGGAGAAGCAGGAGTCCAGCACTACCGTGATGTCTTTGGCCGGCAGCTTGTCCAGCGCCGCGTAGAGCCGCTTGAGGGGAAAGCCGGTTGAGTCCACAAAGTTAGGGTCCCCGTCGTAGGGCACCAAGTAGGCGTCGCCGGTCCTGGGGTTGGGCGCCCCATGTCCGGAGTAGTAGACAAAGACCGACCCGTCTTTCTCCACGTTGTTCCGCAGCCACTCCTCGAAATACTTTTCCAGATCGGTCTTGGCCGCCTTCTCGTTGAGCCGGACGACGACATTCTCCTCCGGATAACCCAACACCTTTACCAGATAGTCACCCATTAACCTGGCGTCACGGTCGGCGAAGTCCGCCTTGGGAAGCTTCTCGCGGTACTGCTCGATGCCTATGACCACGGCATAGACGTGTGGTCTCATTACGGCCTTCGCAGGCGGGAGCCGATCTACATCACTGAGGGAACCCGTCGGCCGGGACGGTGGGGTGACGCCTTCGATACCAACTGCAGGAGACTTTACTCCTGCTAAATATGCAGCCTCTGCCTGCTGGAGAATCCGAATGAGCGTGGTGTTGCCCCCCTCCTGCGCCACCATCAGCGGAGTCTTTGCCTCACGGTCCGATTCAAGGGGATCCGCTCCGTGTTCGAGCAGAAGCGCCACCACACGCACCTTGCCGTAATACACCGCAAGGTGCAAGGGAGTTCTCGCACCGTTATTCTTGGCCTTCACATTAGCACCGCGCTCCAGTAAGAGAGCGGCCACATCAAGATGCCCGGCCGCGGCAGCCGCGTGCAACGGTGTCCAACCTCCTCCGATACCCGCTTGACTATCTTTCAGGTTTACATCTGCGCCGCGGTTCAGCAAGACTTTCGCAACCTCAAGGTTCCCGCTTCTCGATGCTTCCATTAACAACGTCGAGCCAAACGCGTCCCTTTGATTCGCATTGAGACCCCGGTCAAGCAATAGGCTCATCACCTCAGTATTTATATTTCCGCACACCGACTCACCTCGTATTTGAGCCCCCCTGTCAAGCAAGAGTCTGACCACTTCCACATGACCCGCACTCGTTGCATCGCACAGCGGCGGAGGACCGGAGTCCCCCGTGCTCGAGCGCCTCTCATTGACCTTTGCCCCGTGGTCCAACAGAAGCCGCACTATGTCTGTTTGGCCTTGACGACTCGCCACATTCAAGGGTTTACGGCCATACCCATCATCTGCCTCGACATCCGCCCCGTGATCTAGCAACGTGCGCACGCGCTCGATATTTCCGTCTGTGACAGCCGCGACCAACTGCGCGCCGGTTGGCCTGGGCGTCACACAGCCGCTCAAAGGCAACAGTAGGCTACCGCTGATGAGAGCGCTGAGGGATACCTTGCTTGTGAGGGTCATCGTCTTCATCGCTTTCGGGGAATTTGATACTCCCCCGAGGTCTTGTCAAGAGGTGTGGAAATGGAATCAGGCGGCGACCTCCTTCGGCGTGGCCGGTTGCTGCACGCCATTGACGAATCGGACGCCGACGTGGACCAGCGGCAGGAGCTCCGGCGCATTGAGCCGTCGGAAGGACTGTTCGGCGACTTGGAGCAGCTTCCAGATCAACGCCGTGGCGGACTCGACCCGTTTGTCCCGCTTGGCCGCGGTGGTCCGCAGCCGGACCGCCGCAAACGGCGACTCGACCACGTTCGTCGTGCGCAGATGCCGCCAGTGCTCCCGCGGGAACGGATAAAACGTGACGAGCCGCTCCCAGTCATGGCCTAGCCGCGCGACGGCTTTAGGCGCCAGCGGTCGGAATCCGCTGGCTGAACTGGGCCCGGCGCCGCTCGCACGCAGCCTGCGTCTCGGCATACGGCATGGCCCTGAGCAAGGCCTTCGCCTCCCCATGGAGTGTCTTGGGCAGAGCGTCCAGCACGTTGAGGATCCGGTGGTTCCAACAGCGCTGCTCGACCGCCGTGGGTTGTTGTTCGGCCAGGGCCGCCCAGATCCCGAGATGGCCATCGGCCACCGTACAGCGCCAGGGCTGGAGCCCCCGCGCCCGTCAGGGACGCTCACCGCATACTTGGCCAGCGTCGCGTGCATCCGATTCTTCAACTGCGTCCGCTGCCGCACCAACACCATCCGCGTCCGCGGCAGGTCGCGCTGGTCGCGCAACGCCCCCGGGGGGATCCAGACGGTCGGCAGGGTGCCGGTGCGCTGGAGCCGATTGAGCCCGCGTGCGTCCAGCTTGTCCGTTTTGTTGAACATCCCCATCATCAGCTTCGCCTTGCGCGCGTGCACCAGCTGCGGTACCATCCCCGCCGCCTCAATCTCCTCCACACTCCAATACCAACTCCCGATCGTCTCCACGGCAACCGGAGAACCCCGGTCACACCCTTGCAAAAACTCCTGCAGTGCGCCCCGTTCGTGGGGGGACGCGCGCCTCTCGGGCGGGCCCACCAGTCGCTGGTTCCACAGACGCCAGCGTGTAATGCTTATGCGAGTCGAACGCGATATACTGCATGCTGCGCCTCCCTCCTGCAGCGTCGCCGCGGTTGATTCCCCAACGCAGGATACCACCTGCGTGAGGGAGGCGCGCACCTTCATAACATCACATCTTTTGGTTATATCTCCCCGTGCTTAGGCGTCACCGTTCACGCATCTATCCGATCGCGGCCGCGTCTCCGTGCGTGTCCAGGACATGACCAAAGAGGGTGAGTCTGCCGATCAACCGGCAGACATGCGGGGTGATCACGACCGGCTGTCCGGTATGGGCATGGAACTGACCGCTCAGAATATGCACGCTGGTGCGGTCCACGCGGACCACGTCAAGCACGACTTCCTGGGTGGTGCTATCCGTGATGGTGAGTCTGGCCGGTTCTTGGAGGAGGAAGTCTTCTGGCGGCCGCACGCTCACGGCGAAGCGATCCTTTTCATTGAGGACCCAGGCATTGCGTCGGAGATGGGCGATCTGGGCGCCCTTGGCGGTATAGAGGTCCATCGTCAGCCACAGCCGAGCGGGCGAGGCATCGAGTTCCAGCACGAGTTGCTCTTTGCCTCGTACTTTCAGGATCCCGTTCGTGTTGCGGAAGACGTTGGAGCCTATTCGAAGATCCATCGTCTGAATCTGCGCTCCCATGGTCCTCTCCAAGACGTGGTCTGCCCTGCGCGAGACCATCTTACCGATTGAGCACCTCACGGATCTTGGCCGTGAGGGCGGCCGGCGTGAAGGGCTTCTGGATCAGGGCAATGCCGGGTTCCAACACCCCATGACGCGCGATCGCATCACTCGTGTATCCGGACATATAGAGCACCTTCATGTCCGGTCGCTGCGGGGTCAGACGATGGGCCAGCTCACGACCGCTCATCCCCGGCATGACCACATCGGTGAGCAAGAGGTGGATCGGCGCCTCATGGCGGGCGCTGATGGCCAGCGCCTCGTCGCCATGGCGGGCTTCGAGCACCCGGTAGCCCGCACTCTTCAGCGCCTCCCCTAAGAGCTCTCGGACAGCATCCTCGTCCTCGACCAAGAGGACGGTCTCAGAGCCTGCAACGGGTTCCCCGGGGCGTTCTGACGGCGCGATTCGGTCTGGCTGGCCTGAGACCCGTGGCAGGTAGACCGTGAAGGTCGTGCCCTGCCCTGGCGCGCTGTGCACGGTAATGGCGCCCCCGCTCTGCGTCACGATCCCGTAGACGCTCGCCAGCCCGAGTCCCGTTCCCTGTCCCTGTGCCTTCGTAGTAAAGAACGGCTCGAAAATGCGGGCCTGGGTCTCGGCGTCCATGCCGTGGCCCGTGTCGGTGACCGCCAGCGACACATAGGGGCCGGGTGGGACCTCACCGAGAGATTTGGCCTGGCCGGTGTCCAGCTCGACGTTCGCCGTGGTGATCGTCAGCGTCCCACCATCCGGCATGGCGTCGCGGGCGTTGAGGACCAGGTTCATGATGACCTGCTCGATCTGGGCCTGGTCGGCCTGCACGCATCCGAGCCCGGGGTCGCGCACGTTTGCCAAGTGGATGTGCTCCCCGATGAGCCGCTGGAGCATCGTGCTCATGGCCGTCACGCAGTCGTTGAGACTCAGCACCCGGGGTTCCAGCACCTGCCTTCGGCCGAACGCCAGCAATTGATGGGTTAGCGCGGCCGCCCGGTCCCCGGCTTTCTGGATTTCCAGTGGCAAACGGCGCAGCGGATGGTCCGCCCCGAGCTGCCGCACCAGGGCCGCACTGTATCCGTTGATGACCGTCAGCAGGTTGTTGAAATCGTGGGCGATGCCGCCTGCCAGCCGGCCGATGGCCTCCAGTTTCTGCGCCTGCCACAGCTGGGCATGAAGGGCGGCTTCACGTTGCCGACGACGATCACTATCGAGGAGGACCCCGGCCGCCTGCGTCAGAAACTCCAGGGTGGCTTGCTCCGCCTCCGTGTACCCGCCCGGCCGATTCGCGACGCCGATCATGCCGACCACCTCCGGTCCGTGCAGGATGGGCACGCCGAGAAAGGCGTGGAGGGGCGGATGCCCAGCGGGGAGTCCTTTCGCCCGGGGATCCTGCTGCGGGGCGTTTGACAGGACCGTCGTCCCGGTGGTGATGACCCGACCGAACAAATTGTCGAGCGTCGTGAACTCCAGGTAGCCCACGGTCTGATAGGTGCGTAACGCCTGCTCGTAGAATGCGCGGTTGACCTCCCGGTCCCACCCGATGCCTTCGTGGGCGAGGATGCGCAGCACCGGCCCATCCGCAACAATTCCCACAAACCCGGATTCGCTGCGGGTCAGCCTCATCGCCGCCCGTAAGAACCGCAGGCTGGCGGCCCGCCAATCTCCATCCTCTAAGAACTTCGTCATGGCGTCGCTGACCGCCTGGACCTGGTCGGTTTTGGCCTGCAGCGCCTGCTCGGTGCGGACTCGGTCGGTGATGTCGTAACAGGACCCGATGTATCCGGCAAACCGGCCGTCGAGATCATGGTAGGGACGCCCCACGTCCAGGAGCCACCGATAGGTGCCATCGTACCGGCGCAGGCGGTATTCCATTTCAAAGGGCCGGCGCGCCTGGAAGGCCTCCTGGTACGTGGCGCGGCACCGACGTTCGTCCTCCGGATGGACGCCTTCGGCCCAGCCGTCGCCGAGCTCCTGCTCCAAGGCCCGACCAGTGAAGGCCAACCAGCTCGTGTTGAAGTAATCGCACCGGGCATCGACCCCTGATCGCCAGATCGGCGTGGGAAAGTCGTCGAAGAGATGCCAGACAAAATCGCGCGAGCGCGCGAGGCTTTGCTCGGCCTGTCGTTGCTGGGTGATGTCACGCATGCTCCAGACCCGCCCGACCGCCTGAGGGCCCAGGCGCCGGACGAGCGCGGCCACTTCCACGGTTCTCCCGTCCTTCACGGTCCAGACCGTCCGGCTCTCGGCCTCGGGATGGGAGGCGAGGTGCTGCGCCTGCGCAAGAAAGTCCCCCTGGTCCTGCAAGTGCGCGGCCACCAGCTCCAGCACGCGGGTCCCGTCCCCGGTTGCCAGCACGGGCTCGGGAATGGACCACATCTCGAAGAATCTCCGATTCCCGTTCTCGATCATCCCGCGATGATCGAGCACGAGGATCCCATCCGTGGCCGCTTCCAGCGTCGCGCGAAGGAGCGACAGCGTGTGCGCGAGGTCCCGGTCCGTCTGCTTGCGGGCCGTACAGTCCCGGGCGATGCCGGCGGTGGCGTGGAAGCGGCGCTGGCGATCGTAGACTCCGGCGGCACTGACTTCGAAATCCCGGGCGGTGCCGGCCTTGGTCAGGAGTCGGACATCCAGACGGCGGGTCGCCCGGATCCCGGTCCGCCGCTCATGAAACTGGCGACCGCAACGGGGAAAGTCCTCCGGGTGAAAGAATCGGGAGTAGTGCGTCCCGAGGACCTCCTCGGGCTGGTACCCGAGGATGGAGGTCACGGCCGCGCTGATGTAGCGGAAACAGCCCGCCTCATCCAGCTCATAGACGATATCGGTCATGTTCTCGATGAGGCGGCGGTAGCGGTCCTCCGTGCGCGCCAGCAGGAAGCGCAGGTGGCGCTTGTCCAGCACCTCCCGGACCACCAGGGGGACTTCCAGGAGGAGATTGCGGGACTTGGCCAGGTAGTAGTCGGCGCCGGCCCGCATCGCCTGCACCGCCACATGCTCGTCGCCGTGGCCGGTCAGCATGATGAGGCCGGCGTCAGGGGCCAGTTGCCTGAACTCTGGGAGCGCCTCCAACCCGCTCTGCCCGGGGAGCTTGTTATCCAACAGGATCAACGTCACGTCCAGGCGCGCGACCTTGGCCAGCCCCTCTTCTGCCGAGCGGGCGACTTCAATGGCACACCCTGGGCATTCTTCCGACAGGGCGAGGGTCGCGAGCTCGATGTCATCCGGCTGATCGTCCACGATCAGCACTCGTTCGCCGTGCGTCTCAGTCATTGCACCGTCTCGTGGTGGCCTGGTCGTGCGTCTGCGCTCGGGGCTCCGACGTGACGGGCGGTTACGCACCCGGGCCGCCGCCGCGCCCGTTCAGGACCGGCGGGGTGTTGGTGAGCACCCAGTAGAGTTCTAGCGTCTTGATCGTCTCAATGAACTTTTCGAACAGGACGGGCTTCTGGATATAGGAGTTCACCCCCAGGTCGTAGGAACGGACGATGTCCTCGTCCCGCTTGGAGGTCGTGAGCACCACGACCGGAATGCGCCGCAAAATGGGTTCCTGCTTGATCCGCTGGAGGACCTGGATGCCGTCCACGAGGGGCAGCCGGAGGTCCAGCAGGATCAGGCCGGGCAGTCTGGCCGGCGGCGTCGGGGTCGGGCCTGCGCCGAAGAGATATCGTATGGCAGCCTCCCCATCCCGGATCACGGTCAACTGATTGACCACCTTCCCGGCGCTCAACGCTTCTTGGGTCAGTTCGATGTCGTCTTGGTTGTCTTCGACCAGGAGAATGTCCACGGATTCCATTGTCACAGTGCTCCTTCTCGCCCCGTCGGTCGGTTGTTGCGTCCAAGGACTGCAGGAGGGTCATGGACCTGATGAGCTGGAATCGTCCTGTGCGCGATCGGCGGGCTCGCCTCCTTCAGGCACGCGAGGAATCGTGAAGAAGAAGGTGCTGCCCTGGCCCTCGACCGACTCCACCCAGATCCGGCCCCGATGAAAGTCCACGATCCGCTTCGCGATGGCCAGGCCGATCCCCGTGCCTTCATACTGCTCCGGCAGGTGGAGTCGGCGGAATAACTGGAAGATCTGGTCATGAAAGCGCGAGGGAATGCCGATCCCCTGGTCCCGGACCCAGAAGGTGGCCGTCCCGTCCTCCGCGCGGCCGCCCACGGTGATCCGCGGCGGCTCCCCGGGTCTCACGTACTTGATCGCGTTCGTCAGCAGGTTCTGCCAGACCTGCGCCAAGCGGACCCGATCGCCCCAGACGTCCGGCAGCGTCCCTTCGTAGCGCAGCTCGGCCCCGTGCCTCTGCAGCGATTCGCCGAGCTCCGCCCGGACCTGGCCGACCACCTGCTCCATGCGGACCATCTCGAAGGGATGGGTGATCCGCTCGATCCGGGAGTATTCCAGGAGATCGTTGATCAGATTCGCCATTCGCCTGCTGCCGGACTGGATGCGGGCGAGATAATGCCGCTCTCGCTCATCCAGCCGTCCCGCTGTCCGCTTGAGGAGCAGCTCGGCAAAGCCGTGGATGCCCCGTAGGGGCGTCTGGAGATCATGCGAAACGGCATAGACGAAGCTCTCCAGTTCCGCGTTGCTCGTCCGGAGGGCGGCCTCCAATCGTTTGGCGGCCGTGATGTCCTTGCTGAGGCCGACGGTGCCCAGCGGCCGACCCTCAGGATCCCGGTGGGGCGAGAGGGTCAGGCTGATCGTCACCGGACGGCCGTCCTTGGCGCGGAGCCGGACCTCCCGGCCGACGACATGGCCCGTTGCCTCCAACTCGGCCAGGACCGCCTGCCGCTCCTGGGGGTCCCCATACAGGTCCGCGATCGGCGTGCCAAGCACCTCGGCTGCCGCATAGCCCAGCACCTGCTCCGCCCCCCGGTTGAACCGGGTGATCCGTCCCTCTCGATCGGTGAAGATGATGAGGTCCGGCGAATGGTCCAGCACGTTCGCCAGTTGCGCCTGGGCCGCCCGGTGCTGCGCTTCGGCCTGGCGCACCTCGTCCAGCAGCCGGACATTCTCGATCACGACGCCAGCCTGGGCCGCCAGCGCCGCGATCACCTGCGCGTCGGTCTCGGTGAACTCCTCCGTCCCCTGTTTCTCCGTGAGGTAGAGCTGTCCAAAGGGCTGGCCATGGGCCCGGATCACGACCCCCAGGAAGGACCGCATGGGCGGGTGATGGGGTGGGAACCCCACCGACGCCGGATGATGCGTGAGATCCGTCAGACGCAGGACGGAGCCGTCGGGTGGGAGGGCTCCCAACAGCCCCCGGCCCGTGGGGAGCCCGCCAATCGCCCGCTGGGTGGCGTCATCCATCCCGGAGACGATGAACGGGGGGAGTCGGGGATCGCCGGACTGGGGCAATGCGAGGGCGGCATACCGCGCCCCCGTCAGGTTCCGGGCCGCCTCCGTGATCTGCGACAGCAGGCGTTCCAAGTTGGGCTCGGCCGTGAGCGTCCGCGCCGTCTCGATCAAGGTCTGCAGCGCGGCGGCCCGTTCCTCGCTGACACGCACGGACGCCGTTAAGGCCTGGCTGGTCTCGTGCAGCGCCCGCTCTTCCCGCACCAACCACCGCACCGCCCACACCCCGAAGCCGGTCAGCGGCGCCACCACGAGCAGGCCGATGCCGCCCACCCGCCAGATGAGGCGGTCGATCGGCGCGTAGACGGCCGCGCGGTCCAGCCGCGCCAGGACGGTCCAGTCCAAGCCAAGGAAGCGGCCATAGCCGTGCGTCCGGGCATAGCCGGTCACGACCGGGACCCGGCGGCGGACATGCAATTCCTCCACAAAGCCGGACTGTCCCGCTCGCGCCTCCGCGGCTAGCCTGGCGGAGGGGAGCCCCTCTTCCAGCAGGTTCACCGGGCCTCCTGATTGAGGGGTCCGCTCCGTGATCACCGTGCCCTGACGATCCAGAAGCACCCAGTCATAGGGATGCCCCGCTTCCGCGGCCAGCCGACTCACCTGGTCCAGGAAGCGGCGCAGAACGTCCAGCGAGATCCGGCTGCTCACCACCCCGCGGATCTCCCCATGTGGTCCACGGATGGGGGCGGAAAACGAAAGGGTCCCCGGCTGCCCACTCCCCGGAGCCAGCGAGGGGCCTTCGACCACCGGAGCGGGCACGGATCGCCGTCCCGCGACAAACCAGGCTTCCTGGCTCGCATCCCGGTCCAGTCGGCTCGAATCGGTGGAGGCCCGAACCCGCCCAGTGGCATCGGCGAGGTCGATCCAGGCGTAGTACCCGTAGGCGTCGCGCGCGAGCCGCAAGGCCGTCGCTTGCTCAGCCGACGTGCCGGCGTGCAACGCCGGATGCTCGGCCAAGAGCTGGATGTCGCCCACCCGTTCGAACAGGAACCGGTCTAGGGCCTCGGCGGTGCTGACCGCGCGACCGGCCAAGGCCGTCCCCCAGTCACGCACCAGCGCGGCCCGGACTGCGGCCAGCACATAGAGCCCCAACGCGACCCCGACGGTAAAGCAGACGAGGAGGATCACGGGGAGGGTCACGCCAGACCACCGATGACGGTCCCGGGGAAGAGTGGGGGCGAGACCTCCTATGCGTGTATCGACGGAGCGGAGGATCATCAATGTGGCCGTACCTTCTCGCACATCGCTCAAACCTCTGTCAACACGAGGCAGGCCAGTGTCCCGCTCGGATCCACCAACGCACACCAACGGGACACAATGGAGCGAACCAGGCGATGGGACGTGGTCACGCCAGCCTCGTCACCGAGTCCCTTGCCCGCGTAGCGTCTCCATCCCCACCGCGGGGACCGGGCGTCGCGCCCGCGCGTGACCGTCAGGGGAAGCGTTCCGTGCCAGGACACGTCGCCGCTCCACTGGACAGACCAGGCGGAAGCGGCTGGCCCTTCAAGACGCGTTGGACGACGTCCTGTAGCGTCGCGAGGCGAACCGGCTTGTTAAGGAACGCCGTGACCCCATACCGGGCCGCACTAGTTCTGGTCGTCCAATCGCTGCAGGCGGTCACCAAGAGGATCGGCCGGTGTGGGATCATCGTGCAAAGCCATTCCAAGTACGCGAAACTCCCGCCGAGCATCTTCAAATCCGTGATAATCAGGGCCGGCGGCGATTCCCGCACCACCGCAAGGCCTCGTCCCCGCTGTGGGCTTCGAGGAACCGGCTGGCGAGCCCCTTGAGCGCGTCGCCGATTACCTGTCGCATGGCCGGATCATCGTCCGCCACGAGCACCACGGGGTTGTCTGCTTGCACCATCTCCTCTCCCTGTCCTGGATGCGCGAGGCTCGTCGAGATAGGTGATTGTAAAGCATCTGGCACCAGAATTAGGCTGGTGCCATGCGCGTTCGAGCCTTTGAAGCCCTGATTCGGAGCGAGGCCGCGGCCCTCCGAGTCCTGCGGCGGAAGCGGTACAAAAACGGGCGGCTCATTTGTCACGCGTGTGCGAGCCGCACCGTCTATCGGTTGAGCCGTGGACGCATTCGGTGTGGACGCTGCCGCTACACCTTCGGCATCTTGACCGGGACCTGGGTCGGACAGGCGCGGATTCCGCTGACGACCTGGCTGTGGCTGGTCAAGTTGTTTGAACTGGAAGTCACGGCCCGACAGGCGGCGATCCAGACCGGGGTGAGTTACCCGACGGCGCTCGGCATCTTCACCACGATCCGCCGGGCGCTGATCGCGCAAGAATATCCTGAGTTGTTGCGGGGGGAGGTCGAGGCCGACGAATCGTACTTCGGCGGACGACGCAAGGGCCGCCGTGGGCGCGGCGCCGCCGGCAACGTGTCCGTCTTTGGCATCCTGGAGCGGCGTGGACGGGGCTCGGTCACCGTGGTGCCGAATGTCACGGCCCAGACACTCCTGCAGGAGACGGTCAAGATCGTCAAGCGCGGCACGTTGGTATACACGGATAAAGTTCGCGGCTATGATACGCTCACATTCTGCGGGTATCGCCGTCTTGCGGTCAACCACAGCACACGGTTCACACGGGGCAAAGTCCATATCAACGGCCTTGAAGGCTTCTGGAGTTACGCGAAGGGGAAGCGGCTCAAGCACCATGGCGTCTCGCCCCAGAAATTCCCCTTGTACTTGTATGAAATGCAATTCCGGTACAATCATCGGCACGAGGACCTCTTTCAATTACTCCTCAATGCCCTCACGAAACCGGTGCCAGATGTTTGATGATCACCTTTTGGTTATACCTCGGGAGAGACGCCTGGATGTCATCGAGTTTGTCCTCATTGCGAAAGCTGTTTCAGCCGATCCCTGTCTGTTAATGCGGCGGATTCAAGCTTCATAGGCTCCTTCTTCCTGCACTTCTGCAGGCCGCTCACGAAGACCCTACCTGGGTTCGAGCCGTTGCTTCCTCAGCACGACGACCACAAATTGTAGTTGCCAGTGGTGTAGCATATAAGCTATAATGCTGCCTGTATGGAGCCGGGGCCTAGGACCCTTGAGTTTTACGTGACAGAGAGTGGCAAGGCTCCCTTTGCTCTATGGGTGGATAGCCTGCGCGATAAACACGCCCGGGCCACCATTCACCGTCGGTTGGCTCGTGTTCGCCTGGGGCTTCTTGGAGATTACAAGTCCGTAGGCGACGGGGTGTACGAATTTCGGATCGATACCGGGCCGGGCTATCGCGTCTACTTCGCGTTTGCGGGCCGGGCTGTCATTCTGCTGCTCTGCGGGGGCGAGAAACACTCCCAGGCGGCCGATATTGAAAAAGCCAAGTCGTACTGGCGCGACTACCAGGAGAGATCACCATGAGCACCGCGATCAAAATGCGGGGTCCCCACAAGACCAAGGTCCCAGCCAGCCAACCCTATGAGCCCTGGCTGAAAGAACGGCTGGCTGCCGATCCCCAGGAGGCCAAGCTGTATCTTGAGGCCGCGATGGAGGATGACGATCCACGGGTCTTCCTTCTGGCTTTGAAGGATGTCGCGGATGCCTACGGCGGCATGGGGAGACTGGCTCAGGCGACGGGTTTGAATCGAGAGAACCTGTATCGGATGCTGTCCGCAAAAGGCAACCCGGAGCTGGCCAGCCTCTCGCGCGTGTTGCAGGCGCTCGGACTCCGGTTGAAGGTGGAACCGGTCGACCGCGCGCGCTTCCGATCCGCCCGGCTTCTGAAGAACGTTCGACGGAGCGGCTGGCCTAGGAAGTCCGCAGCCCGACGTGGCGGCCGCCGGCCAGCAAAACCGGTTCTTGCCTGATACCGCGGGCCCCTCTACTGTGGACTGGGTTTGAGAAGAAAGTTGCTGTCCTCCTTCGAGTCTGGTCCCGTTGCGGGAGCCCGTCCTCCTCGCCGGAGTCGCCTTGAAGAATCAGTTCAATTTGACCTTTCTGACTCAATCGGATAAAATGTCTTCCATGAAAGGCCATGC